>NZ_DBNHWK010000040.1:0-11693 GCF_057140465.1 Gaiella sp. | reverse complement strand
GACCTCGCGCGAAGGCGTAGAGCCCGTTCGACTGGCCCCAGACGAGCGCTGCGGGGCGGCGATCGAGCGACTCCGCGAGCGCGTCGACGACTTCGGGGCCCGCGAGCGTGCGCGAGGGCACGAGCGTCACGTTCGTGAGCGCGGAGGCAAGACGGCGGCGGAGACTCGCCGTCGAGGGCGAGGCCGCGAGCCAGACGCGCCGCTCACCGGGGGCTACGCCCAGCCACCCGTTGCAGCGGCGGTCGTCGGCGTCAGACCACGCGATCATCTCGCGGGGCCAGAGCCCCTCGACCGGCGTCCCGGTCGATCCCGAGCTCGCGCACCGGAGCCCGTGTCGGCCGGGGACACGCAGGCCGTCGACTCCGAGACGCTGCAGGTCGCCGCGCTCCAGCGGCGGGAGCGCCGCGACGTCCTCCACCGAGCGCACGTCGGAGGGCACGAGCCCCGCGGCCCGCATCCGCTCGTCGTGGAACGGCACGGCCGCCGCGGCGTCGAGCACGTTGCGCAAGGCCGCCACGCGCAGCTCCTCCATGCGCTCCGGCTCCCACCACTGGCTCTCCCGGAGCACGGCGAGGGCCCGCCCCGGCCGGGCCGGATGCGCCGCGAGCACGGCTCGCGCTACGAACTGCCGGGCATCGACCATGCCACCCCAGCCTTATCGCCGCCGGCCCGCATGTCCACCCGTCGCGACCGGATGGCCGACGCCGTTCGCCGATCGGAGCGGGGCCCAACCGGACGACACGGTGGCCTCGAACGGGGTATCCGTGGGCAGGCACCGGCCCGGCGACACCCCGGCACGGCCGGGTCCTGCGACAATCGCCGGGTGACCGCCCTGTATCGGAAGTACCGCCCCCAGGACTTCTCCGAGGTGGTGGGGCAGGAGGCGATCGTCCGCACCCTGCGGAACGCGATCGACGGGGACAAGCTGCGGCAGGCGTACCTGTTCGCCGGGCCGCGCGGCACCGGGAAGACGTCGATGGCGCGGATCCTCGCGAAGGCGCTCAACTGCGCGCACGGCCCGACGACGACGCCCGACAACTCGTGCAACGTGTGCATCGCGATCGCCGCCGGCACGTCACTCGACGTCGTGGAGATGGACGCCGCGTCGCAGCGCGGCATCGACGACATCCGCGAGATCCGCGAGCGGGTCGTCCTGCAGCCGGCGCAGGGCCGCTACAAGGTCTACATCCTCGACGAGGCCCACCAGCTCACCGACGCCGCCTGGAACGCGCTGCTGAAGCTGATCGAGGAGCCGCCGCCCCACCTCCTGTTCGTCTTCTGCACGACCGACCTCGCGAAGGTGCTCCCCACCGTGCGCTCGCGCTGCCAGACGTTCGTGTTCCAGCGGCCGCGGCTCCAGGAGCTCGTCACGCTCCTGCGCCGCGTCGCCGACGGCGAGGGAATCGAGGCGCCCGACGCGGCACTCGCGCTCGTCGCGCGGGGCTCCCGCGGCTCGTTCCGCGACGCGGTGTCGACGCTCGACCAGCTGAGCGCCGCCACGGAGGGACGGGTCGGCGTCCAGGACGTGCTCCAGCTCGTGGGCTCGGTCGAGGAGGACGCGCTGTTCCGGATCTGCGACACGATCGTCGACCGCGACGCGGCCGGCGCCCTCGTCACCGTCGAGGAGCTGTCCGAGCAGGGGCAGGACCTCGGCCGCCTCGTCACCGACCTGATCGAGCACCTGCGGCACCTCCTCCTCGTGCAGCACGTCGGGCACGTCCCCGAGTCGCTCCCCGTCACCGAGGAGACGCGTGACCGGCTCCGTGAGCAGGCGAACCAGCTCCCCGAGCCGACGGTGCTGCGCCTCATCGACCTCCTCGCCGTCGCCGTCGACGACCTGCGCCAGGGCGGCGACCCCCGGCTGCCGCTCGAGCTCGCGCTCGTCAAGGTCACCCGCCCGCACGCCGACCTCTCGCGCGAGTCGCTTGCCCATCGGGTCGAGGTGCTAGAAGAACGACTTCATGCCGGGCCGACGGCCGCGGTGTCGCGGGCCCCCTCCCCCGTCCCCGCGCCCGCGGCCGGCCCGGCGCCAGCAGCCGACCCCCCGCCCGCGCAGACGCGCGAGGCGGGAGACGATCCCGCCGACGACGGCCATCCACTCGAGCTCGAGCAGCTACAGGACGCATGGACGCGGAGCGTGCTCCCCGCCGTCCGGGAGCGGTCGATCCCCGTCGCGACGCTGCTCGGCGAGGCGCGCCCGGTCGCCCTCGCGGACGACACGGTGACGATCGAGTTCGTGCACGCGGCGGAGTTCCACCGCAAGCAGCTCGAGGACCAACGCAACCTCGAGCTCCTGCGGGAGGCCCTGCACGAGGTCACGGGGAGACGGCTCACCGTGCGCACGAGCCGGAGTGAGACCGGCGACGGCGGCGGTGAGGCGATCGCCGAGGAGCCGCTCTCCGAGGAGGACGTCCTCTCCCTGCTCAAGGACACGTTCGACGCAACGGAGGTCGAGGAATGAAGATGGACATGAACGCGCTGATGAAGCAGGCCCAGCAGATGCAGGAGCAGATGCTGCAGGCCCAGGAGGAGGCGAAGCAGATCGTCTCCGAGGCGTCGGCGGGAGGCGGCATGGTCACCGTGAAGGCCAACGGTGGCGGCGAGCTCGTCGAGGTGCGGATCGACGCGCGGGCGATCGACCCCGACGACCCCGAGATGCTCGCCGACATGGTGCTCGCCGCCGCCAACGAGGCGATCCGCGCGGCCCAGGAGGCCGTCGAGGCGAAGCTCCGGAGCCAGCTGCCCGACCTGGGCGGGCTCGGGCTGCCCGGCCTCTAGGGCGCTCACCGGGCGACCCGCGGCCGACTGCACGGCTGGCCGCACGGCCGGATGTCCGCAGCGGACGGCTACGCTCCGCGGATGCTGAGCCCTGCCGTCGACAACCTCGTCGCGCAGCTCACCCGCCTTCCCGGTATCGGCACGCGGACCGCGCAGCGACTCGCGTTCCACCTGCTCTCGGTGCCGAAGGAGGAGGCGGTCGCCCTCGCCGGGGCGATCACCGAGGTCAAGGAGCGCGTCCGCTTCTGCAGCGAGTGCGGGAACCTCACCGAGGAGGAGCTCTGTGCGATCTGCACCGACCCCCGCCGCGATCGGAGTGTGATCTGCGTCGTCGAGCAGCCCGTGGACGTCGTCTCCGTCGAGCGCACACACGAGTTCCGGGGGCTGTACCACGTGCTCGGCGGGGCGCTCTCTCCACTCGACGGCGTCGATCCCGGGGACCTGCGCATCAGGGGCCTGCTCGACCGGGTCGCCCACGGCGGCGTCGAGGAGGTCGTCCTCGCGACCAACCCGACGATGACCGGCGAGGCGACGGCCGCGTACCTCGCCGACCGCCTGCGTGACCGGGTCACCGTGACACGGCTCGCGAGCGGCCTGCCCGTCGGCGGCGACCTCGAGTACGCCGACGAGGTCACGCTCGGCCGCGCACTCGCCGGACGCCGCCCGGCCTGAGGGGCGGACGGGAGCCCGGGATCGCCGGGGCCCCCTCTAGACTCGTGCCGTGAGCACCGCAAGGGCGCCGGTCGTCGTGATCGCGTTCGACGGACGCGCACTCGCCGACCCACGTCGGATCCGCACGGCAGCAGCCCGGCTCGCGTCGGTGCAGGAGGACGGCAACCACGTCGTCGCGGTGCTCTCCGCGATGGGCGATGCGACCGACGAGCTGCTGCGGCTCGCGCACGACGTCTCACCGGCGCCGCTGCCCCGCGAGCTCGACCTGCTGGTGACGACCGGGGCGCGCATCAGCTGCGCGCTGACGGCGATGGCGCTGATCGACCTCGGCCGTCGCGCCGTCTCCCTGACGGGGTCGCAGGCCGGGATCGTCACCGACGAGGCGCACGGGTCGGCGACGATCCTCGAGGTCCGCCCGCACCGCATCGAGCGCGAGCTCCTCGTGGGTGCGATCGTGCTCGTCGCCAACCACCAGGGCGTCTCGACGGCGTCGGAGGTGACCGCGCTCGAGCAGGCGAACGCCGGCGCGACCGCGACCGCGATCGCCTCCGCACTCGGCGCGGGCCGCTGCGAGCTCGTCGCCGGCGATCCCTCCGTCGAGGGGATCGACCTCGGCTCGTCGCCGGTCGACCCGCTTCGGCTACAACACGCCATGTGACTGCCACCCGGATCGGCGTGATCGGCGCGACGGGCGCCGTCGGCACGATCACGCTCGGCCTCCTCGCCGAGCGAGGGTACGACCACGTCCGGGCGTTCGCCTCCGCCCGCTCCGCGGGCGGCCGGGTGCGCTTCGGCGACACCGAGCTCCTGGTGGAGGAGGCGACCCCGGAGGCGCTCGGCGCCGGCGACCTCGACCTCTGCCTGTTCTCGGTCGGCACGTCGGCGAGCCGTGCGCTCGTGCCGCACGCCGCAGCCGCGGGGGCGCTGTGCGTCGACAAGTCGTCCGCGTACCGGCTCGTCGACGGGTACCCGCTCGTCGTGCCCGAGGTGAACGGAGGGCGTGTGCACGACGCGCTCGACCGGGACCGGATCGTCGCCAACCCCAACTGCTGCACGATCCCGCTCACCTGCGTGCTCAAGCCGTTGCACGAGGCGGCCGGGCTCGCCCGCGTCCACGTCGCCACATACCAGTCCGTGTCGGGAGCGGGCGCGCAGCGCATGGAGCAGCTCCGGGGCGAGGAGGCCGCCGAGCACGACCTCGTCATGGACTGGTCGTGGGAGGGCGACGAGTCGGACGAGGAGGCGAAGCTCCGCGCGGAGACGCGGAAGATCCTCGAGCAGCCGGAGCTCCCGATCTCGGCGACGTGCGTGCGCGTCCCCGTGATGGTCGGGCACTCCGAGGCCGTCTGGGTGGAGCTCCAGGAGGACATCTCCGCCGACAGCGCGGTCGAGGCGCTCCGCGAGGCCCCCGGGGTGCGCGTTCTCGAGCTGCCGTCGTTCCCCACGCCGGCGGCCGCCGCGGGCACGGACGACGTGCTCGTCGGCCGCGTCCGCAAGGACACGGCGTCGGAGCACGGCATCGCGCTCTACCTCTCGTGCGACAACCTCCGCAAGGGGGCGGCGCTCAACGCGATCCAGATCGCGGAGCTGATGCTCGCGGGCGCCGCCGAGCGCGCGGCCGCCTAGGCGGCCCGACGCCCGAGCAGCCCGAACGTCAGCCGGTGGAGTCGGGCCCTGCGACGCTCGTCCGCCGCGATCCGCTCCGCGTGACGCCGATCGCCGCGCTCGATCGACTCGGCGAGGCGTCGGCGCGCCTCACGCCACTCCGCCCGCAGCTCCGGGTCAATCCCCTTCCCGGCCATCGTCCACCTCCAGCTCGTCGAGGATCCGGTCGAGCTCGACGTCGATGCCCATGACCATCGCGGCGAGCGCCCGCCAGTCGTGCCATTCGACGATCAGCGGTCTCGATCGACGCCGCTTCCACACGAGCCCATCGTGCCAGCGGCCCCCGGGCGGCGCCAGACGTCCGCTACGGACGGGGCGCGGGCTCCGGCGCGGGCGAGAACGCCTCCTGCACCACGCGCAGGACGCGCGCCCGCGTCCCTTCCTCGACGGGCTGCAGCCCGCCCAGCTCGAGCCGGCAGAGCTCGACCCGGCCCTGTCGCCGCACGGTGAGGAAGCCGAAGTCGTCGAGGAAGTCGCGCGGGAAGACCGTCCGGTGCCGCCGGATCCTCGCCTCCCCCTCCTGGTCCGGCGGGTACCGGTAGGCGAACGCCTCCAGCGCGGCCGCTCCGCGGTCCCGGGCCTCGCCGATCGCCGCCAGCAGCAGCGACTTCTCGACCCACTCCGCTCCGCCGTCGGACACGTAGGCACACGTGACGAGCACGGCGTCGTCGGAGGCCGGCCCGGCCGGGAGGTCGGCGGCCCGGGGGAAGAGCGACGACGGCCCGTACTGCATCGCTCCGACCGTCCGTCCGTCGTCGATGTACACGCTCCCCCACTCGCCGAACTCCTCCTCCGCGCGCTCCGCCCACCGTGGCTTCGACGCGGTCTTGTTCCCGCGTGACTGCCACCAGACACAGTCCTGGCAGACGCCGGGCGCAGCCGCGAGCGTGCCGCGGGTGAGCCCCACGACCTGCATCACGCGTCGGTCGGCGGCGGCCCGATCTCGTCCACGACGACGTCGACGCTCACCGGTGCGACGTCCGCCATCCGCTCGAGGTACTCGGCCACGCGCTGCTGCACGGCTCCCCCGACCTCGGGGACGTTCGCGCCCCACTCGAGGCACAGGTGCAGCTCGACCGCGACCGCTCCGTCCTCCGTGGTGACCTTGATGCCTCGAGGGCGGTGCAGCGCCCCCTCGGCGAGGCCGCGGACTCCCGTGACCCCGCGCGCGGCGTCCGCGGCGTATGAGCCCAGGATCTCGGACGAGATCGACGAGTGCCCTTCCACCTCCGCGAGTCTACTCCGAGCCGGGGCCGGCGCCGCCGTGCACGGGCCGCGCCCGGAGAACGATCTCGGTCGCCTCCGGTCGCGAGAAGAAGCGGAAGGGGACGAACGTCGTCCCGAGCCCCGGGGACACGTGCATCACGCCGCCCGGTGTGTCGTAGAGGCCCGCGACGTACCGGGCCCTGGGGTGCGCCAGCGTCACGCGCCGCCCGGGCACCGGCAGGCTGATCTGCCCCGCATGCAGGTGCCCGGCGAGCACGAGGTGGAAGGCGCCTTCCGGGAGCCGCCGTGCGATCCCCGGGAAGTGGCAGAGGAGGATCCGCAGGCCGGCCGCTCCGTCGACGAGCTCCCACGGCCGCGCCTCGCCGCGGGGATAGCTCTCCGCGTCGACGCCGACGAGCTGCGCGACGACGCCGTCGCGCTCGAAGGTCGTGGACTCGTCGCGGAGCAGCACGGCGAGGTCGGCCAGGTCGTCGAGCTCGGCCTTCCGCGAGAACGGGTCGCGCGTGACGGCGACGTCGTGATTGCCGAGGACGACGAGCGGGCGGTCGAGCCGCGCGAGCAGCGCGCGGAACCGCCGTTCGCCGCGGGGGTGCGACACGAGGTCGCCCGTCACGCAGACGAGGTCCGGCCGGCGCTGCTCGACCCAGGCCACGGCCCGCTCGACCGCGGCCTGCCCGCGAGACGGCGGGCCGAGGTGGAAGTCGGACAGGTGCGCGATGCGGAGGCCGTCGAACGCGGCCGGGAGCCCGGCGATCTCGACGTGCACGACACGCGTGCGCAGCCAGCCGGCCTCGAACCACCCCCAGGCGGCGCCGACGGCGAGGAGCACGGCGAGAGCGACGACGACGGCCATCCCGGAACGCTACTCGCGCGCTGCACGTGCGACACGGCGCCCGGCGGACGGCCACGTCGAGCCGAGGTGGCGGCCCCGGGTCAGATGGAGAGCTTCTCGAGCATGGGCTGCACGGAGACGACGTGCCGCCTGAACTTCAGCTCGGCGTCCTCGAGGCCGGCGGCGACGCCGATCAGCTGCGAGAGGTGCAGGATCGGCATCTGGAAGTCCTTGCCCGTGGCCTTCTTCAGCTTGGACTGCCAGGCGTCGAGCGACAGGTGGCAGAGCGGGCACGGGGTGACGATCGCGTCGGCGCCGGCCTCCTTCGCCTGCTCGATCGGCTGGACGAGCTCTGCGAGCGCGGTCTCCTCGCGGGCCTGGATGATCGGGAAGCCGCAGCACTTCACCTTCGCCGGGTAGTCGACCGGGTCGCCGCCGCAGGCGGTGATGATGCGCTCGAGGGAGTCGGGCTTGTTCGGGTCCTCGAACCCGAGGAGCTTCGACGGCCGCAGGATCTGGCACCCGTAGAACGGGGCGATCTTGAGCCCGCGGAGCCCCTTGTGCGCGACCGTCGTCAGGGTGTCGAAGCTCTCCCCGGCGACGAGCCAGAGGAAGTGCATCACCTCGACGCCGCCCTCGTAGCGGGGCACGCCGACCGACTCGAGGTTCTCGTTCACGCGCTCGAGCAGCGCCGCGTCGTTCTGGAGCTGGTGGTTGGCCTGGCGCAGGTTCAGGGTGCACACGTTGCAGACGGTCATCAGGGTGTCGCACCCCGTCTCCTCCGCGTAGGCGAGGATCCGCGCGTTCAGGTGGAGGTAGTAGTCGGGCTCCGCCTCGTGGATGTCACCGGCGCCGCAGCAGGTGACCGACTCGAGCTCGACGAGCTCGTACCCGATCTTCGGTGCGAGCGCACGCGTCGAGATGTCGAGCTCCTTCGCCGAGAGGCTGGCGAGACACCCCTTGTAGTAGGCGACGGACTTCACGACGCGGCCTCCTCCTTCTCGCTGGGCAGGTAGGGACGGGGCGCCGACGTCGGCTCGTCGTAGGGGTCGCGGTCGGACGCGCCCCCGGCGTGGTGCTCGAGGTGCATCAGCGCCTTCTCGCCCTGCACGATCCCGGCCGCGCCGTCGCGATCCTGACCCTTGACGAGGTCGTAGAGCGCCCGCGACTCGCCGACGTCGGCTGCGACGTGCGGCGGGAACGGCGGGGGAACCTTGCCCTTCGGGAGCAGCGACATCGCGAACTTGATCTCCTTGATCGACTTCACGATCCCCTGGGTCTTCGGGACGAGCTCCGTCTCGCGGAGCCACCCCGTGGTCTTCGCGGACGTCACGAACCACTTCGCGTGACGCGCGCCCATGTCGCGGTCGATGCCGTTGCGCATCGCCTCCGCGCCGAGCTTCGCGATCGCGTCGCGCGGGTCGACGCCCTTGGGGCAGCGCTCGTTGCAGAAGTAGCAGCGCGTGCAGTCCCAGATCCCGTGCTCCTCCGAGTAGCGCTCGAGCCGCTCGATCGTCGCGCCGTCGCGCGCGTCGCCGACGAAGCGGAAGCCCTTGGCGAGCGCGGCCGGGCCGAGGAAGTCGGGGTCGGACTCCATCGAGTTGCACTCGGAGACGCAGCAGCCGCAGTTGATGCAGAGCGACTCCTTGTGGATCACGTCCATCTGCGGCTGCGAGACGACGTTCTCCCGCTCCTCGGCCTCGTCGTAGCGCGGCTGCAGGTACGGCTCGACGGCGCGCATCTTCCCCCAGAAGGGATCCATGTCGACGACGAGGTCCTTCACGACGGGGAGGTTCCCCATCGCCGAGATCACCGGGACGTGACCGTCGGCCGCGATGTCCGCGATCCGGATCTTGCAGGCGAGCACCGCGCCGCCGTCGACGCGCATCCCGCACGACCCGCAGATCATCATCCGGCAGCTCTTCCGGTACGCGAGCGAGCCGTCGACACGGTCCTTGACCACGTCGAGCGTGTCGAGCAGCGTCGCCTCGTCCGAGACGTCCACCTCGTACTCGCGCAGCGCGCGGTCCCCGGTCGAGGCGTCGTAGCGCCAGATCTTGAGAGCTACCTGCATCACGTCAGTATTTCCTCTCCATCGGCTCCCACCTCGTCATCCGGACCTCCCTGTACGAGAGCTCCGGCCCGTCATCCACCCAGCGCGAGATCGAGTGCTTGAGGAAGTTCTCGTCGTCGCGGTCGGGGAAGTCGGTCGGCCGGGAGTGGGCGCCGCGGCTCTCCGTGCGCGCGACGCCGGCCTGGAGCATGCAGGCGGCGAGGTCGAGCAGGTAGCCGAGCTCGATCGCCTGGGTGAGGTCGGAGTTGAAGACGTCGCCCTTGTCCTCGACGACGACGCCGCGCTCGTAGCGCTCGCGGAGCCCGGCGATCACCTCGACCTGGCGGTCCATCTTGTCCGGGTAGCGGAAGACGCCGAAGTTCTCGAGCATCGACTGGCCGAGCTCGTCACGGATCTGCCACGGGCGCTCACCGTCGCCGTTCGCGAGCAGGCCCTCGACCCACCTCTCGGCGTCGGCGCGTGCCGCCTCGCCGTGCCCGTTCGCCGAGCCGCCCGAGGACAGCGCCGCCTCGGCGGCGGCCTGGCCGGCCCGCCGGCCGAACGTGATCGTCTCCATCAGCGAGTTCCCCCCGAGCCGGTTCGCGCCGTGCACCGACACGCAGGCGACCTCGCCGGCGGCGTACAGCCCGTCGACCTCGGTCAGCCCCCAGTTGTCCGCCTCGACGCCGCCCATGTGGTAGTGCGCGCCCGGGCGCACGGGGATCGGGTCGTAGATCGGGTCGACGCTGGCGTAGGTGATCGCGAGCTCGCGCGACCCGGGGAGCCGGGTGAGGATCTTCTCCGCCCCGAGGTGGCGCAGGTCGAGCAGCACCGAACCGTTGATGCCGCGCCCCGCCTCGATCTCCGTCGTCTCCGAGCGCGACACGACGTCGCGCGAGGCGAGCTCGAGCGCGTTCGGCGCGTAGCGCTGCATGAAGCGCTCGCCCTCCTTGTTGATCAGGTAACCGCCCTCGCCCCGGCAGCCCTCGGTGATGAGGATGCCGCTCGGGTACATCGTCGTCGGGTGGAACTGCATGAACTCCATGTCCTTCAGCGGGAGCCCGGCGCGGAGCGCCATCGCCATCCCGTCGCCCGTGCAGGCGTAGGCGTTGGTGGTCGCCCGGAAGAGGCGGCCGGCGCCTCCGGTGGCGAGGATCACGGACTTCCCGGTGAGCAGCTTCACGCCGCCGTGCATCAGGTCCCAGCAGATGACCCCCGTGCAGCGGCCGTCCTCGATCACGAGCCGGAACGCGAAGTACTCCTCGTAGACCTCCATCCCCTCGTCCATCCGCCGCTGCAGCTGCTCGTACAGCACCTGGATCAGGACGTGGCCGGTGATGTCGGCCGCGTACACCGTGCGCGGCGACCCGGCGGCGCCGAACGGGCGCTGCGCGAGCCTGCCCTCGTCGTTCCGCGAGAAGACGCAGCCCCAGTGCTCGAGCTGGTAGATGTCGCCCGGCGCCTCGGCGGTGAAGATCTCGATCGCGTCCTGGTCGCCGAGGTAGTCGGACCCCTTGACGGTGTCGAACGCGTGCGTCTCGGGGCTGTCCTCGGCGGTGTTCCCGAGCGCCGCGTTGATGCCCCCCTACGCCGCGCCGGAGTGGCTGCGCGTCGTATGGAGCTTGGAGATGACACCGACGCTGGCGCCCCGGTCGTGCGCCTCGATCGCCGCCCGCATCCCCGCGCAGCCGGCCCCGACGACGAGGACGTCGTGTGTCGCCTCCATCTCGACGGACGCTACCGGATCGCGGCGGAGCACCGTGTGTCCAACGTTGCGTGCTCTCGGCAGTGGCGACCATCCGATCGCTCGACGTCGTCGACGGAGGCCGCCGCCCCGAGCTGAGTGCTCGTCGGGGCGGCGGCCTCGAGACGCACGACGGCGCCGGGGCCCTCGCCTACCGCTGGATCTTCGCCGACCAGTTGGTCTGGTTCTGACACGTGTAGGTCGTGCCCTCGTAGTCGAAGCGGGCCATGAACGTCAGTGGCCCCCTGACGTTCCCCGCGGTGTCGAACGTGCCCTTCACCTGGCTGCCGGTGAGCTCGCCTCTCGTCACGTCGTACGTGAACGACAGGTCGGGCCCGATCGGCACCGTGCTGCCGAGCGTGATCGAGAGCCGGAAGCGCGAGTCCGGCTGGCACGTCACGATCTGCTCGAACTTCCCGTTCGTGACGAACTGCTGTGCGTCCCTCTGCACCACGTCGAGGCAGATGCCCCCACCGGAGTCCGTGAACCCACAGTAGGTCCCGGTCAGGGCCTGCGGCGCGGGCGGCGGAGGCGGCGCCGGCGGCTCGGGCGGCGGCGGCGACTCGGGCGGAGGAGGAGGTGGCGGTGCGGGGCCGGTTCGCTTCACGACCTCGCAGTCGGCGGCCACCTTCTCCGTCGCGTCGGCGACCACCGTGTCCTTGCCGGGGCCGCACGAGAACCAATCGCTCCCCGGGCCGCCGTTGAGGTAGTCGTTGCCGGCT
>NZ_DBNHWK010000039.1:0-6173 GCF_057140465.1 Gaiella sp. | reverse complement strand
ACGACACCCGCTCGGGGTTCGTCTCGTCCTGCTCCAGCCTCAGCGCGACATTGTGACAGGCTCGTGTCGCCTCGACAGACGACGAAACTGCTAACACGTTTGCTAACGAACGGTGCCGAACAGGGTGGATTTCATGGACTAGCGGGGGGTTGCCTATCCCGAGATTTGGCTCAAAACCACGGTTTCCGGGATTGAGCGTTACGGGACAGACACCCCCCGCCATACGTGCGTTATCGTGCACGCGGCGGAATCGGGCGCACCACACCGACGGCTGCTGCTGCTGCAGTGTCGCGGCCTCCTCTCGCGTGCTCGAGCGGCGTCCGGCACTCCCCGGCGAACAGCGTGGCGTCGGGGTGGCCGGAACGCGGCACAGGCGGACGGCTGGATCACGGAGTTGCCGGGTCGCACTGGACAAGAGCATCTCCACGCGAGATGATCGATCGTGTAACAGGCCGCACGAACGCCCGTGACAACGGTCGACATCGACACCCTTCTCGGCCTCGACGAGCTGCGGCTCCTGCTCGAGGCGTCGGAGCAGTCCGGCGTGCTGCGCGCCGCCGACCTCGCCGACGTCGAAGAGCTCCACGAGCTGACAGCCCTCGAGCGCGACGCGGTGCTGCGGGAGCTGGAGAAGCGCGGCATCGACCTGATCGAGGCCCGTCAGGCCGAGGCGCCCGTGCCCAGCCAGGGGACCGTCGAGACGACGACGGACGCCCTCCAGCTGTTCCTCCGCGAGGCCGGACGCCACGAGCTCCTCACCGCCGCACAGGAGGTCGAGCTCGCGAAGCGCATCGAGCGCGGTGACGAGCTCGCCAAGCAGCAGATGATCCAGTCGAACCTGCGGCTCGTGGTCTCGATCGCGAAGAACTACCGCAACCAGGGCCTCCCGTTCCTCGACCTGATCCAGGAGGGGACGCTCGGCCTGATCCGCGCCGTCGAGAAGTTCGACTGGCGCCGGGGCTTCAAGTTCTCGACGTATGCGACGTGGTGGATCCGCCAGGCCGTCGCCCGCGCGCTCGCAGACAAGGCGCGCACGATCCGGATGCCGGTGCACATCGTCGAGCGGATGCAGAAGATCAACCGGGCGGACCGATCGCTGTGGACGCGACTCGGGCGGGAGCCCTCGATCGAGGAGATCGCCGACGAGGCCAACATCACCGTGCAGCAGGTCCTGGAGGTGCGTGCGGCGGCGCGGGCGTCGGCGAGCCTCGATGCGCCCGTCGGGGACACCGAGGACGCCGTGCTCGGGGACTTCGTCGCCGGGGACGAGCCGTTGCCCGAGGAGACGGTGGAGCTCCAGCTACGGAGCCAGGCCCTCCGCGCCGCGCTCGGCGGGCTGCCGCAGCGCGAGCACGACGTGATCGTGATGCGGTACGGGCTCGACGGCGGCGAGCCGCAGACGCTCGAGGAGATCGGCCGTCGCCTCGGGCTGACCCGCGAGCGCGTCCGCCAGATCGAGCTCGAGTCGCTCCGTCGCCTCGCGGGCCTCCGCGAGGTGCAGGCGATCTCGGCCGGCTGATCGATGCCGCGGCGACCCGGGCGTCGCGGCTAGGTGCGGAGGTAGAGCTCGAGCCCGGGAGCGATCTGGCGCAGCTCGCGCAACGCACGCGTCTCGAGCTGCCGCACGCGCTCACGCGTGATGCCGAGGACGGCGCCGACCTCCTCGAGCGTCCGGGGATGCTCCCCGTTGAGACCGAAACGCAGCACGAGCACGCGCTGGAGTCGCGGCTTGAGCTGCGAGAGCGCTGCCGCGAGCTCCTCCGCACGCATGCGGTCCGCCGTCTCGGCCTCCGGCTCCTCTGCGAGAGGATCCTCGATGAGGTCGCCCATCAGCGACTCGCCGTCACCGACCGGCGTGTCGAGGCTGACCTGATCCTGAACGAGGTCGAGGAGCATCTGGACACGCGCGACCGGGAAGCCGCTCTCGTCGGCGATCTCCTCGAGCGACGGGTCGTGGCTCAGCTTCTGGCCGAGCGCCCGGCGCGCCCGTTGCACCTTGCGGACCTGGTCGGCGACGTGCACGGGGAGCCTGATCGTCCGACTCTGCTCGGCGAGCGCCCGTTGCACCGACTGCTTGATCCACCAGGTCGCGTACGTCGAGAGCTTGTAGCCGAGCGTCCAGTCGAACTTCTCGACGGCGCGGATCAGGCCGAGGTTGCCCTCCTGGATCAGGTCGAGCAACGGGACGCTGGCGCGCGTGTAGTTCCGCGTGATCGACATCACGAGCCGGAGGTTGCACTCGATGAGCCGGCGCTTCGCCTCCTCGTCCCCCTCGTCCTTCCGGCGTGCGAGCTCTCGTTCCTCGGCTGCCGTGAGCAGCCGGCCGTCACCGATCTGGCGCACGTACAGCTTCAGCGGGTCGCCCGTGACGTCGTCCGCAGGCTCGTCAGAGGACGCAGGAGGAGTGTCGAAGAGGCGCTCGGCGGGATCCACACGCCACGTATCGGCGTGATCGTTCGGCGGCTTGAGGAACGGGCCCCGGCCGCGCGGAGGAATTGGGCGACTCGCTTCGAACCGAATGCTCACATTCACGGGCTACGCTCAGACGCGCAGGCCTCGGGCAGCTCGAGAACGGGACACAGAATGTGCGGGATCGCGGGATACAGTCTCGTCGGCGGATCCGCCGCCCCCCGGACGCTGGCCGCCCAGGCGCTGCTCGCCGGCATCGCCGAACGCGGCGAGGACGCGGTCGGCTACGCGTACCGGGGCGACGGCGACGTCGTTGCGGTCCACAAGCGCCAGACCGGTGCGAGCGGCCTGATCGACGACATCGTCGTTCCCGACGACACGGCCCAGCTCCTCGTCCACGTCCGCGACTTCACGAAGGGCCACCCCTCCCTCGACGTCAACAACCACCCGATCCGACACGGGTCGGTCGTCGGGATCCACAACGGCGTGATCGCGAACGACGAGGAGATCCTCGCCCGGCACGGGTTCGAGCGCGAGTGGCCGGGCATGACGGTCGACTCCGAGGTCATCTTCGCGCTCGTCGAGGAGGCCGGGAACGATCCCCGGGCGCTCGAGGAGCTGTACGGCACGATGGCCACGGCGTGGCTCGACGCGCGCGATCCCGAGAGCCTCTTCCTCGCGCGCGGTATCGGTCGGCCGCTGTGGATCGGTGAATGCCGCGACGGCGTCTTCTTCGCGTCGACGAGCGCTGCGCTCGGCGTCGTCGAGCGCTCCCTGCGCGTCGGGCTCGCCCACACCGAGGTCCCCGAGGGGACGTTCCTGCGGATCCACGGCGGGACGGTCGTCTCCCGGCAGTCGTTCGAGCCCGACCACAGCTATCGCGAGGAGCGATCGCTGCCCGCGATCCGCGCGCCCCACGAGGGCGACTACTGCCTGCAGCGCATGGCCGTGCTGGCCGCCTGGACGATGGCGTAGCCCGGGTCGTCAGACGCGGTCGACGGCTCCATCGGGCGCGACGGTCACACCCTCCTCCAGCAGCTGCTCCCTGATCAGGAACTGGAACGCCGCCCACGGGCCCGTGTCGATCTCGATCATGCGGTAGACCTGCCACTCGCTCGGCAGCGATGCATCCTCGGATCGCGCCGCCTTCCAGTCGGCCATCGTCGGGAGACGGCCGAGCGTCCGCGCGAGGTGCGCCCCCTGCCGGACCGCACGCTCGACGCGCTCCTCCCCACTCGGCACGTCGAAGCCGGCTTCGCGGAGTGCGTCGGAGAGCGAGCCGAACGTGTGCCAGATCAACGACTTGGACACCATGCGGCCGCGACGCTCCTCGATGTCGCGCGAGGTCGGCACCCGACCGAGCTCCTCGCCGAGCTCGCGCAGCTGCCGCACCATCTCCTCCCTGGAGATGAATCGCCGGGGCGCGAGGCCGGCGGCCCGCTTGGCCCCGTTCCAGCTCCCGAAGTGCTCGATCACCGTCTGCGGGTGCACACGCGCCTCCGGGTCCGCTGCGAACTCGCGCATCGTCGGGGAGCGCCCGAGACGCTCGGCAGATGCCCGGAGCTCCGCGAGGATCTCGTCGTCGCTGTACCGACGGCGCAACCCGGCGCGGAACTCCGCCAGGGCGGCCTCGTCGATGTGCTCGAGCGCAGGGATGCGCTTTCGCCTCCTGGCCATGCAATCATAGTAGATCACCATGGATAACATGCAAGTCGAGTAGAGCGACGCCCTGCCGGCTCGGCCGACTGGAGTCCCGCTACGCTCGCCTCCATGAGCATGCGCCTGGGACTGGAGATCGGCGTTGCACGCCTCGCCGGCTCCGTCTCCCGTGCAGCGGGTCGAGGCGGGGGCACCACGCTGCCCGGCAAGCTCCTGTGGCGCGTCGATCCCGACGCGATCGACGCGCTCGCCGCGCGCCTGCCCCGGGGCACCGCAGTCGTCTCTGCGACCAACGGCAAGACGACGACGAGCGCAATGGCCGCACAGGTGCTCGGGGCGCGGCACCGGCTGGCGTGGAACAACTCCGGCGCCAACCTCGCCTCCGGCGTCGCCTCCACCCTCCTCCAGACGCGTGACGCCGAGCTCGGCCTGTTCGAGGTCGACGAGTTCGCGCTCCCGGAGCTCCTTCGGAGACTGCAGCCGCACGTGCTCGTGCTCGGGAACCTGTTCCGCGACCAGCTCGACCGGTACGGCGAGCTCGAGCACATCGCGGAGCGCTGGCGCGAGGTGGTCGCAGCCCTGCCGGAGACGACGAGGCTCGTGGTCAACGCCGACGACCCTCTCGTGGCGGATCTCGCCGCCGACCGGCCGGGGTCGGTGCGCTTCGGCATCGACGACCCGCGGGTCGCACGTCCTGCGCTGCAGCACGCCGCCGACTCGAAGTACTGCGTGCGATGCGGCTCACCCTACGCGTACACCGCCGCGTACGTGGGCCACCTCGGCGACTACCACTGCCCGTCCTGCGGCCATGGGCGCCCGGCGCTCGACATCGCCGCGCGCGACCTCGAGCTCTCCGGCCTCGACGCGACGAGCTTCGACCTCGCGCTGCCGACGGAGACCCGCCGTGTCCGGCTGCCCCTCCCCGGCCTCTACAACGTCTACAACGCGCTCGCCGCCACCGCGCTCTGCCTCGAGCTCGGCGAGACCGCGTCGTCCGTCCACGCGGGGATCGAGCGCTTCGCCGCGGCCTTCGGCCGGCTCGAGCGCGTCGACGTCGCCGGGCGCACGCTGCTCCTGCTCCTGATCAAGAATCCCGCCGGCGCGAACGAGGTCGTCCGCACGCTCGTCGAGGGCGGCGTGCCCTCGACGCTGCTCGTCGCGCTCAACGACGCCATCGCCGACGGGCGCGACGTGTCGTGGATCTGGGACGTCGACTTCGAGCCGCTGCTCGCCGCCGCAGCGCGCATCGTCGTCAGCGGCGACCGCGCGGCCGAGCTCGCCCTGCGCTTCACGTACGCCGGCTATCCCCTGGAGCGTCTCGAGGTCGTGCCCGCGCTCGAGGGTGCTCTCGACCGTGCACTCGAGCTCGTCCCCGACGGTGAGGAGCTCGCGGTGCTCCCGACCTACACCGCGATGCTCGCGCTCCGGAAGGTGCTGACGACGCGGGGCCACGTCCGTCCGTTCTGGGAGCGCTCCCGATGATCGTCCGCGTCGCCCACCTCTACCCCGACTACCTCAACATCTACGCTGACCGTGGCAACATCGCCGTGCTCACCCGCCGCGCTGCGCTGCGGGGGCACGAGCTCACGGTCGTGCCGGTCGGCATCGGCGACCCGTTCGCGCCGAACGCGTACGACCTCGTGTACATCGGGGGCGGGCAGGACCGCGAGCAGGCACTGATCGCCCCCGATCTCGCGGCGCGGGGCGAGCGGATCCACGAGGCGGTCGAGCACGGCTCCGCGCTCCTGGCGGTCTGCGGCGGCTACCAGCTCCTCGGGCGCGGCTACCGAGGGCGCGACGGCTCCTGGATGCCCGGGGTCGGCCTGTTCCCGCTCGAGACGATCGCGGGTGACACGAGGATGATCGGAGACGTGTTGCTCGAGTGCGAGCTCGAGCCCGGGCTGCGGCGCACGGTCGCCGGCTTCGAGAACCACGCCGGACGCACCGTGCTCGACGTCGACGCAGAGCCGCTCGGGCGTGTCGTCGCCGGCTTCGGGAACGACGGAGCGTCCGGCTTCGAGGGCTGTCGCGTTGCCCGGGCCATCGGCACGTACCTCCACGGGCCGCTCCTGCCACGGAACCCCTGGCTCGCCGACTGGCTCCTC
>NZ_DBNHWK010000038.1:0-36677 GCF_057140465.1 Gaiella sp. | reverse complement strand
ACCTCGATCTCGCTGCACCTCTGGCCCGCGTGGCAGCAAGCGACCCCATCCCGCGCCTTGCAGCAGGTCTCGCCGTCGGGACAGCAGGCCTCGATGAACCCCACACCCTTCGGCTGCGAGCAGAGCGTGGTGCCGGCCCGGCACGTGACCCTCGACGCGGCCGTCGCCCCGGCGGGACGCAATGACGGAAGCGCTGCTGCGGCGAGCGCGCCCGCTGCGAGCCGCAGCGCTCGCCGCCGCGGCATCGGCTGTGCCAGCGTGCGTGCCAGGTCGTCGAAGAAGCGCTCGCTCATCAGCCCTCTTCTGCCACCTCGTCAGGCACCGGAGGAGACGGAGTCGCGGGGAAGCCAGGTGATACCCAGCTTCCCCTTCACGCACGTGCCGGACGTGGCCTTCCCTGTCCCGTAGACGTTGGACGCGTAGCACGTCCAGCCGGCAGGAGCCCGGAGCTTCCGCTGCGTCGCTCCGACCGGCTGAACGGCGAGGCGACGGAGCATCTGGAGCGCTGTGGCGCACGAGACGCCCGAGGATGACACAGCCAGGATGTACTTCGTCGACGTCGTTCCTCCGATCGTGTACGCCGGCCCTGTCGAGCTAGGACAACGCTTGACGGTGAGCGACGCGGCCGCCGCAGACGCATGCACGACCACAACGAGCCCGCCGATGAGGACGATCACCGAGAGCCGAGCGATTGACCGCTTCACGATTCAACCCCTTTCCCGGAGGTAGCGGGCTACGCGTGAAGGGACGACGCAACGGCCACGGACGACGCGAGCCTCAGGAGCTGTCGTGCCCACTACCCGCACAATCAATGACATGACTCGTCTTTCGTGCTTATTGGCAAGGCATACAACAGTCGGTGCCGGACAGCAATCAGTAGAAAGCACGTATTGGTAAGCAGGTATTGGGCCTGCTCGGCAGCCCAAGCGGATCGCTGATTACCGCCCGCGGACGACACGCCGCAGTCGCGCTCGACGAGATCTTCTGACGGGCTCGCCATAGGTGTTGGTCGCCGCCTACTCAGGCGTCCTCGGCTAGCCGAGATCTGACCCAAATCTGACCCAGAGGGTCGAAGAGCCGGGTCGAACCACTGAGGAAGAAAAAAAGACCCGCATTTGCAGGTCTTTCTTGAAGCCCTCTGACGGACTCGAACCGTCGACCCCCTCCTTACCATGGAGGTGCTCTACCGACTGAGCTAAGAGGGCGTGGCGGGGATTGTAGCCCGGCCGCCTGGCTGCCCGACCGCTACGGCCCGTCGCCGGGACGGGCGGGGAGGACGCGGAACGCCGGAGGGTCGACGGTGAGCGCGCTTCGGATCGGTCGACGGCGCATGTGCGCAAGCGCGGTGCCCGACACGAGCGCGTTGCGATGATCGTCGCCGGGGGCGTGGCGGACCGTCCGCTCGGCGGCGCGGCCGACGACTCGAGTCGTGCGACGCGGCGGACGTGCGATCAGAGCACGATGCGGGCCGCCACCGCGGGCGGGCACCCCGACTCGACGAGCCCGATCGCCTCGTGCAGGTCGATCCGGGGGTCTGCGGCGATCGTGAATGCCGCCTCGGTGTCGAACCCCGCCGAGAGCAGGCACGCCGCCCGCCAGTCGAGCACCCTCGCGTCCTCGGTGCCGAGGGGTGTGTCGTGCCTGGCGTCGATCATGCGGCTCGCCTCCTCGTCTCGCGCTGGATCCTCCGGTTCTCCTCCTCCACGTGACGCGCCGTGGCGTACGCGGCAGCCTCCGTGCGCCCGAGGTCGAGCGTCTGCCGGGCGAACCGGTACCAGTCGATCCAGCTGTGGGGTCTCGTCTGCGTCATCGCACCCTGTGATATCGCGCTCGTGTAAGTGATTCGTATCGGCGGGTTGCGCGGATCTTCGGCCCCCGTTAGGAGTGTCTTAAGAGCCCGCTGCCCGCTGCCCGGCTACAATCCGCGGGCTCGCAGGGGTTCCCGAGTGGCCAAAGGGGGCGGGCTGTAAACCCGCTGGCTCAGCCTTCAGAGGTTCGAATCCTCTCCCCTGCATGCTCCGTCGGCGCGCAGACGGCGGCGGCGGGCGCCGGTATCGCGGCAGGCCGGCGCGAAACCTCGGGCCTGCCGCGCGCCGGACGGGCGCGTCTGTCGGGCCGCTCCGCCGCTCTACACTCCACGCCGTGGAGCGCTTCGACGTGGTCGTGGTGGGCGCCGGCCCGGCCGGCTCCGCGTCCGCGATCGGGCTCGCCGCCGGCGGCGCGCGCGTGCTCCTCGTCGACCGCGCCCGCTTCCCCCGTGACAAGCCCTGTGGAGGCGGCCTCACCGGCCGTGCCCTCCGACAGGCGCCGTGCGACGTCTCCCCGGTCGTCGAGCACGTCGTCGACCGCTTCGAGCTGCGCCTCCGCTACGGCAGGAGGTTCAGTCGCCGTCACCGCGAGCCGCTGATCCGGATGACGCAGCGCCGGCGGCTCGACGCACACCTCGTCGAGCAGGCCGCCTCCGTGGGCGCCGACGTGCGCCAGGGGGTGCGGGTCGACGGGCTGGAGCAGGACGCCACCGGCGTGATCGTGCGCATGGGGGCCGACGCGGCACGGGCCGCCGTCGTCGTCGGGGCCGACGGGGCCAACGGGATCACCGCGCGCGCCGCCGGGATCGACGACGGCATCGTCCGCGGCGTGGCGCTCGAGGGCAACGTCCCCTGGGGGGTGCTCGAGCGGTCTCGGTACGAGCAGACGGCGGTGATCGAGCTCGGCGTCGTCCCCGGGGGCTACGGATGGGTGTTCCCGAAGCACGACCACGCGAATCTCGGCGTCGGTGGATGGGGAGCCGAAGGGCCCCGCCTCCGCATGCACCTCGGGAGGCTCGCCCGTGCGCACGGCGTCGACCCCGACGCCCTCACCGACGTCAAGGGGCATCGCCTCCCGATGCGGCGGCTCGGCGCCGCGGCGCGGTCGGGCCGCGTCCTCCTCGTCGGCGACGCCGCCGGCCTCGTCGACCCCCTCTCCGGGGACGGCATCTACGAGGCCTTCACCTCGGCCAAGCTCGCGGCCGAGGCGATCCTGGCCGACGCGACCGAGAGCTACGAGGGCCGGCTCGCCGCCGCCCTCGACCACCATGCCGCTGCATCGTGGGCGGCGAAGCGCGCGATGGACCGGAGCGCGGGCGCCTGCTTCTGGGCGGCCCGCTCGCCGGGCGTGTTCCCGGTGGTCGCAGGCCTCCTCTGCGGCGACGTCTCCCACCCCAACGAGGCCCGCGGCGTCGCCCGACCGCCGCTGCGTCTGCTCGCCCGCCTCGCCTCCTGACGCGCCCGGCGGCATGAGCGGCTCCCGCCGGGCCTCCCCGCGGACGGCTCCTCGACAGGGCGCTCAAGCCGTCACCGGTCGCTGCCGATGAAGTCTTCACCGTGGCGCTCGATCTCATCGCCTTGCTCACCCGCGGCGTCGAGGCCGGGGCGAGCGACGTGCACCTGAAGCTCGGGCAGCCGCCCGTGATCCGCTTCGACGGCGACCTCGAGCCGCTCGGTGACTGGCCCGCGCTGACGGAGCAGGACCTCACCGACGTCCTCGACGTCGTGACGGAGATCGCCCCGAGGCGCCGTGAACTGTTCGAGGAGACGGGCGACCTCGACACCGCGTACTCGTATCCGACCCTGCCGCGATTCCGCGTCAACGGCTTCCGGCAGCGGGGCGCGATCTCGTTCGCGTTCCGCGTGATCCCGAGCCAGATCCCGACGTTCGAACAGCTGCACCTGCCGACGGGCGTCCGGCGCCTCGCCGAGGAGCACCGCGGCCTGATCCTCGTCACCGGCCCGACCGGCTCCGGCAAGACGACCTCGCTCGCCTCGATCCTCGACCACGTCAACCGCACCCGGCGGCAGCACATCGTCACGATCGAGGACCCGATCGAGATCCTCCACCCCGACCGGGGCTGCATCGTCAACCAGCGCGAGGTCGGCCTCGACACGGAGAGCTTCCACCAGGCGCTCCGCCGTGTGCTGCGGCAGGACCCCGACATCATCCTCATCGGCGAGCTCCGCGACACCGAGACGGCGCACACCGCACTCCAGGCCGCCGAGTCGGGGCATCTCGTGTTCTCCACCCTCCACACGCTCGACGCGGCCGAGACGCTGGGCCGCCTGATCGAGTTCTTCCCCCCCGAGAAGCAGCGACAGATCCGGTCGATCCTCGCCGGGACGCTGAAGGGGATCATGTGCCAGCGGTTGCTGCCACGCGCCGACGGCGGGCGGGTGCCCGCGGTCGAGCTCCTGATCGCGAACGCCCGCATCGGCGACCTCATCCGCGAGAACCGGGCCGACGAGATCGAGGACGCGATCGCCGCCGGCGAGTTCTACGAGATGCAGACCTTCTCGCAGTCGCTGATCAAGCTCGTCCTCGGCGGAGACGTCGAGCGCGAGGTGGCGGCGAACGCCGCGACCAACCGTCACGACTTCCTCGTCGCGCTCGAGCACGCCGAGAAGGAGAAGGCCGCGGACGAGCGCGCGGCTTCCGCGGCCGCGTCCTCCTCCGACGGCTCGGAGAGCGGCGGCGATGCCGGGTTCAAGCGCATCTCCTCCGGGCTGCGCTGAGAGCCTCCTCATCTCCCCCGAATGGGGGTTCGCCGACGCCGCGCTCGCGCCCGATGCTGAGCGTGTGACCCCGCGGACGGCTGTCCGGTTGCTGACGCTACGCGCACGAGTACTGCGTGGCGTGCGCTCGTGCGAGCGCGGCACCACGCTCTCGGAGCTGATCGTCTCGATGGCGGTGATGGGGATCCTGATGACGGCACTCGTCATGTTGTTCACCTCGGGGACGAGGACCGAGGCGCAGCTCAACTTCCAGTTCCAGAGCCAGACAGAGGCGCGGGTCGCCCTCGACACGATGCGCCGCGACATCCACAACGCGTGCGCGGCGACCGTCACCGGCGGCACCCAGGTCACGTTGCTGACCGTCGACGCGGCGGACGCGAGCTACCCGTGCACCGTGACCAGCGTCACATGGTGCACGGCCGGGAACGGCTCCCGCTACGGCCTCTACCGGGCCCCGGGCGCGTCGACCTGCAGCACCGCGGACGCGCTGCGAGCCGACTACCTCACCGGCGGGGCCGTCTTCTCGATCGTCACTGCCGCCGGCGAGCTCCCGAAGGTCGGTGTCGACCTGACCGTCAACCGGCAACCCACGATCGCGAGGCTCCACTACCGCCTGGACGACGAGATCGCGCTCCGCAACGCGAGGAGGACATGATGCGCCCGAGCCGTGTCACCGCCCGGCTGCGCGACGAGAGCGGCGTCGCGCTCGTGATGGCGATCGGGATCAGCTTCGTGCTCGCGATCGCTGCGGCCTCGTTGATCGCCTTCTCGACCTCGAACGAGCGGTCGGCCTACCGCTCGCGGGCCGCGCACGACGCCTACCAGCTGGCGGTCTCCGGTGTCGAGAACGCCGTCTCCCAGCTCGCGAACGCGGCGCCCGACGCGCGCGACGACTACACCCTCTTCTCCGCGATGTCCTCCGCAGACCGGACGCAGGCGTTCGACGCCGGCGAGGCCGTCGTCTGGGACGGCGTCCTCTGGGACGACAACCCGCGGAACGGGTCCAACCCGGGTGGCTCCACGCAGTACACGGGGTCGCCCAACGACTACTACATCCCGAGCCTGCGCTGGCGGATCGCCTCGACGGCCGTCGTCCCCAATCCGAGCGGGCCGGGGACGATCACCCGTACCGTCACCGCGGACGTCCGCCTCCGGCCCGAGACGCTGCAGCTCCGGGACGAGCAGACGTGGGAGTACGTCTACTCGTGGAAGACCGGCGACCCCGACGGGTGCGACATGGAGCTGCCGAACAACCCCGACGTCCGGTCCTCGTTCTACGTCGCCGGGAACTTCTGCCTCGACAACAACAGCTCGGTCGTCGGCCCGCAGTCCGCCTCCGACCCCGAGGTGAAGGTCAACATCCGCGGCAACGCGATCCTGATGAAGCAGGGCAACGAGCTCGGGACGGCGGCCCGCCCGCTCACCAAGATCTACGTCGAGAGCGACCCGAAGGTCACGAAGGAGCGCGGCTGCAAGTTCCGCGCGAACCCGTACAAGAACCCGTGCGGAGTGCCCGAGCACGTGCGAGGGCCGTCGGAGAGTGGCTCCCCCGAGATCCTGCCGCCGGTGGCGCAGTTCGACGACTGGTACCACGTCGCGAGCCCGGGGCCCGCGTGGCCGTGCGACCCGGCGCTCTCGTCGGGCGCCTATCCGAACTTCGCCGACGACGGGGTGCCGAACAACGGCGACAAGGGGACGCTCCGCCTCGACCTCGCCTCCGCGTTCTCGTGCAGGACCGTGATGGGCGAGCTCACGTGGGATCCGAGCGCACGCAGTCTCATCGTCGACGGCACGATCCTCTGGGACGGCAACCTCGAGTTCGACCCGTCCGTGCAGTTCGACGTCGCGTACGACGGTGTGGCCGCGGTGTACCTGAGCGGCTGGTTCCGGACGCGCCAGACGAAGCTCTGCTCGTCGTTCACGTCCCGGGGCGACTGCGACTACGACGCGTGGAACACCGACGAGGACATGTTCTTCGTGGCGACCCACGGCAGCAACAACTGGTCGCAGTGCACCCAGTGCGGCGTCCTGCTCGAGCAGTCCTCGCAGTTCCAGGGCGCCCTCTACTCGGACTACAACATGGGGTTCCAGAACAACTCGTACGTGCAGGGGCCGATGGTGTCGAAGGAGGAGCTGATCCAGAACAGCTTCACCTTCAACTTCATCCCCCCGCTCGTGAAGGTGCCGTTCGGCGCGCCGAGTAACACGATCACCGGCTGGGAGCTGACACCGCCGACGAACTTCACCGGGTAGCGAAGCGGCTTCCGCTCAACCGGAGGGGCCCCGGCGCCGATACCCGGAGCATGAACGTTGCTCTTGCGGCAATCGCAGCCGCTCCCGGCCTCGCGCTCGGGAGCTTCCTCAACGTCGTCGCCTCGCGCGTGCCGCTGCGGCGGCCGATCGGGGCCTCGCGCTCGGAGTGCATGACCTGCGCGACGCCGATCGCGTGGTACGACAACGTTCCCCTCCTCTCGTACGCCCTGCTCGGAGGCCGGTGCCGCGCCTGCGCGGCGTCGATCCCGCTCCGCTACCCGGTGGTCGAGGCAGTGACCGCCCTGCTCGTCGCCGCGTGCGTGTTGCGCTTCGGGGTGACGCTCGAGGCGGCCGTCGCGTCGTTCTTCTGCGCCGTCCTCGTCGCCGTGTCGGCGATCGACCTCGAGCACCGGATCGTCCCGAACCGGATCGTCGTGCCGGCCGCGGCGATCGTGCTCGTCGCGAGGACGGCGATCGACCCCTCGCCGGAGTGGCTGCTCGGGGCGCTCGCCGCCGCCGGGCTGCTCCTCGCCGTCGCGCTCGCGTACCCACGCGGCCTGGGCATGGGCGACGTGAAGCTCGCACTGCTGCTCGGCGCGATGCTCGGCCGGACGGTGGGGGTCGCGCTGATGGTCGGCATGGTCGCCGCGCTCGTCCCCGCAGCCGTCCTCGCCGCGCGGCACGGCGGCGCTGCCAGGCGCATGACGATCCCGTTCGCGCCGTTCCTCGCCCTCGGCGGGATCGTGGCGCTGTTCGCCGGCGCCGCGGTCCTCGACCGGTACCTCGGGCTCATGGCGTGACCCGCGGCGGTCCGCGTCGTACCGACAGGACTCAGTATCTCGGGGAGTTCTGCCGATACCTCGTTCGAGGGAGTATCCGATGAGCTCTGAACCCATTCCGCTGCGCGCTCCGGCCACCGAGGTCGCCGGTCCCGTTGCTCCGGCCGCCGACGGCGGCGCCGGGCACGAGACCCTCGCCGACCTCGTGAGCGAGATCCTGCTCGCCACCGACCTGCTCCCGCGCGATCGGCTCGGCGCCGCGCATCGCCGGGCCGGCACCGGATCGATCGCGCAGGCGCTCGTCGACGAGGGCATCGCCCAGCCCGAGGGCATCGCCCGGTCGCTCGCCCGCAGGCACGGGATCACCTACCTCGACCTCAGCCAGCAGCGCGTATCGCCGGACGCCGCCGAGCTGATCCCCCTCCGCACGCTCCAGCGGGTCGTCGCGATCCCGGTCCAGCTGAAGGGCGACCGGCTCATGATCGCGATCGCCGACCCGACGAACATCCTCGCGATCGACGAGCTCCGTCTTGCGACCCGGCACGCGGTCGAGATCTGCATCGCGAACCGCGAGGACATCGTCTCGGAGATCGACAAGCTCGTCCGCCAGAACGAGGTGATCGAGACGCAGTCGGCGCTCGATGCGATCGAGACCGTCGACGACGAGGACGACCTCGAGATCGACGACGGCGTGTCCGACGCGCCGCTCGTGCGCCTCGTGAACTCGATCATCATGCAGGCCGCGACCGACGGCGCCAGCGACATCCACTTCGAGCCGCAGGAGGACGCGCTGGCCGTCCGCACCCGCATCGACGGCGTGCTGCACGAGACGCAGCGCATCCCGCGCCGGATGGCCGCGAGCGTGACCACGAGGCTCAAGGTGCTCGCGAAGCTCGACATCGCGGAGCGGCGCCGCCCGCAGGACGGTCGGATCACGCTCAACGCGCAGAGCGTCGGGCGCCTGCTCGACATCCGTGTCGCCGTGCTGCCGACCGTCGAGGGCGAGCAGGTGGTGATGCGCCTGATCGACAAGTCGCGCCAGACGCCGACGCTCGAGTCGCTCGGGCTCTCCGAGGCGATGCGCGAGCAGATCGCCCTCATCATCCGGAAGCCGACCGGCGCCCTCCTCGTGACCGGGCCCACCGGGTCGGGGAAGTCGACGACCCTCTCCGCGGCGATGGCGGAGATCAACCGCCCCGAGATCAACATCATCACGGTCGAGGACCCGGTCGAGTACCGGCTGGGCGGCGTCAACCAGATCCAGATCAACCCGAAGGCCGACCTCACGTTCGCGCGGGCGCTCCGGACGATCCTCCGCTCCGACCCCGACGTGATCATGGTCGGCGAGATCCGGGACGCGGAGACCGCGAAGATCGCGATCGAGTCCGCCCTGACGGGGCACTTCGTGCTCAGCACGCTGCACACGAACGATGCGCCCGGGGCGATCACGCGCCTGAACGAGATGGGCGTCGAGCCGTACCTCACGGGCTCCGCCGTCACCGCCGTCCTCGCCCAGCGCCTCGCCCGCAAGCTCTGCACGAACTGCTGCGAGATGTACGCGCCGTCGATCGACGAGCTCCTCGCTGCGAAGATCTCGGCCGAGTCGGCGCAGGCGCGCGAGGGGATGGTCCTGTATCGCAAGGTCGGGTGTCCGCGGTGCGGCCGCTCCGGCTACAAGGGCCGGATCGGCATCTTCCAGTTGATGGTGATGAACGACGAGCTCGAGGCGCTCGCCGCCCGGAACGCCTCGCGCGAGGAGATCGAGCGCGTCGCCGCGGCGACGGGCATGCGCTCGCTGTGGGACGACGGCATCGCGAAGGCGGCCGCCGGCCTGACGTCGATCGAAGAGCTCGCCCGGGTCGTCACCCAGTAGGCGGCAACGGGCGGGCGCCCCGCGGGCGCCCGGTGGCCGCGACGGCCCCGCTGCCCGTGCGTGCCGGCCGGGGCGGTCGCCGCTGTGCTGCGCGACGGCGTCTCCCGTGCCGCCGTCCCGGCGGCGCCGTGGTGTCGGCCGACCGGCTCGTGGTTGACCGCCGCCGGGCGCTGGCGTAGCGTCGCCGAATGGCCAGCAGCGTCGTCTGTGTCTCCGGCGTGTTCGGCTCGCAGATGCACGAGGTCGCGCGGGCCGTCGCCGACGCCCTCGGGTTCACCGTCGTCGACGAGGAGATCGTGCTGCGTGCCGCCGCCGAGGCCGGCGTCGACCCGAAGGTGGTCGCGAGCGTCGAGGGCCGGCGCTCGTTCATGGAGCGGGCGCTGGAGACGCTCGGGCCCACCGCCGACGCGGCGCGGTTCGCGTTCGGAGGCCCCGCGGAGTCGCTCGGCTCCGATGCACCGACCAGCGAGTCGCTGCGGGAGTTGATTCGCGCCGCGATCGAGGAGACCGCCGAGCGAGGCCGGGTGGTGATCGTGTCCCACGCGGCGTCGCACGCCCTCGCCGTGCGGGAGGACGTGCTGCGCGTCCTCGTCACGGCCTCGCCGGAGACGCGTCGGGCCCGCGTGGGCTCGCTGACCGGGATGAGCGAGAAGGACGCCGACCGCGCCCTGGCCGAGTCTGACCGGGCCCGCGCCGACTACTTCAAGCGCTTCTACGGCGTGAAGGGTGAGCTCTCCACGCACTACGACCTCGTGCTGAACACCGACCGGCTCGCCCCCGACGCCGCGGCCGCACTCGTCGTCCTCGCCGCCGGGCGCTGAGGATCGATCTCCGGCGCCGGCGGGTCGTGGGGCCGTCGCCCGTGGCCGCACGGCCCGGTCGACCGGCTCCGGTCGCCGTCCCCGACGGTCAGCTGACGACGTCGCAGCTGAGGTACTCGAGCGCGGTGAGCGTCTCGTCTGCGAAGCGCTCCGCAGCTTCGGGCGTCGCGAAGTGGAACGGACGTCGAACGCCGCCCTCGCCGGGTGGGAGGGTGGCGGGGAACACCTCTGCGTCGACGGTCACCGTCGAGTCGGCCTCGGCGACGGCGGTGAGCTTGACGACGGGTCGGCCTTCCCGGCGCACTTCGTAGGCGTAGAGCGGGCCGGTGGCGGTCGTGCGCTCGGCCCGCTTCGCGCCTCGAAGCGGGGAGGTCACCGGCCTGCGCCTGCGTTCCGAGCCGCCTGGGCGACGAGCGCGCTGTCGACACGCGTGTCGAACCGTGTCGCGATCTTGCCCGGCCGCCGGACGACGAGGACGACGGGGGCGCTCACCGTGCCGACGAACGTCTGGAGCTCGCGGGCGGTGCGCTCGTCGAGGACGTTGAGCGCGGCGAAGCCGGAGCCGACCTCCTTCGCGCCGACGCGTGCCTGGGCGACCGCGGCGCGGTCGCTCTTCGACGTCCCCGAGTACACGGAGACGACGACGACCTTCGAGAAGCGGAGCCGCTTCGCGACGGCGGACGGGACGTCGGGGAGGATGACCAGCTTCGGTGCGGTCGCCGTCGAGGACGTGACCGGTGCGGTCGGCTTCGCTGCGGGCTTCGCGGCCGCGGCGGGCGGTGCGGGCGTGGGGGAGGCGGAGCTGTCGTCGCTCAGCATGAGGGGTCGTGCGACGAGGAATGCAGCCGCCGCGGCGAGCGCGAGGCCGAGGAGGAGCAGCATGCGTGTGGGGATCGCTGTGGCAGTCACGTGTCCCTTATCGGCAGGAACGGCCGCGGGCTTTATGGCCCGTTCGCACCGATCGGGTGAAGGTGCGGAGGCGTCGCGAGGGCGGCGACCGGGCGGTTCCCGGTCGCGATGAGCGGTCGGCGCGGGGTGAAGGTGAACGTCACCGGCCGGCGGGTCGCGACGACGGGGAGGCGGAGCGCCACGGGACGTCCGGCCTGGAGCCGAACGGGCCGTCGGACTCCGCCCCCGCTCACGTCCACCGTTACCGGCGGGGCGCCCGTCGGCAGGGAGAGCGTCAGCTCGACGGTGGCGCGCCGCGGCCCATCGGCCCCCGGCCACACCGTCAGCTGCGAGCCGGCGCCGAGCCAGCCGTCGAGGTATCGACCCGCGAGCAGCACGGCCATGCGCGGCGTCCCGTCGGGTCGCCACAGCGCGCTCGAGACGGTTCGCCGCTCCAGCACGGCGCCCTCGAGCTGGGCCCACGACGCGTACTCCTGCACGAGCAGCGCGCGCCGCACGACCTCGCCGTCGGCGACGATCGTGCCGTCGTCCGCGATCCGCGTCACGCGGGAGCCGAAGGCGTCGACCTCCGTCGTGTCGCCGAGCCGCAGGATCTCGTCGATCGAGGAGTTGTAGAAGAGCTGGAGCGACACCTGCTGCCGCCGGGCGTGCGGCGTCTGGAGGATCGAGACCGGGCCCACGTCCGCCGCGTCGACCCATCGGGGATCGTCGGTGCCGACGAACGTGTGCCTGATCCGGTCGCTCACGTCGAGGTCGTACGCGGTGGCGGCGGCGGCCGTCGTCCCGAGCACGGCGAAGGCTGCGGCGAGGGCGACGGCGGTGCCGAGCTGCGGCCGGAGCGTGACCGCGGCCGCGACCAGCGCGAGCGCTCCCGCCGCGAGCGCGACGAGCAGGGCGGCGGAGCCGCTCCCGAACGACTGCTCGAGCTGCGTGAGCGCGTGCAGGAACGGCGAGTCCTGGTTGCCGTCGAGCGCGGTATACCCCGCGACGGGGACGACCATCGCGACGAGGAGGATCCCCGCGGCGGCGATCACGATCGCGGTGCGACCGGCGCGGCCCGCGGCGCGACGCATCCCGAGGCAGAAGGCGACAGGCACGAGCGGCAGGAGCGCGACCAGGTACCGCTCCTGGAACCGCTGTGAGCCGTTCGATGCGTACACCGCCGCCTCGAGCAGCAGGAGCGCGGCCAGTGCGACGACGAGCACCGCGAACGCCTGCTCGACCCGGCTGCGTGGCCGCGCGACGCCGAGCGCGAGCCCCGCGAGCGCGCCCGGGACGAGGACGAGGCCGGACGCGTAGACGAGCAGCATCGCGTCCGTGGCCGCCCAATGGCCGAGGCCGGCGGGGTCGAGCGCGAGGTCGGTGACGCCGCGGTAGTAGCCGAGCGCACGGCCCGTGCCTGCGGCGAGCAGGATCGCCGTCCCGGCGCCGAGCGCGGCGAGCGTGACGCCGTAGGCGCGCACGGCGCCCCGCAGGTCGCGTCGCTCGACGACGGCGGCTGCGACCAGGAACGCGGGGACGAGCACCACGTACTGGACGCGCGCGAACGTGGCGAGCCCCGCGAGCCCCAGGAACGCCACCTGCGTCTGCCAGGTCGGCCGGTCGATCGCGACGATCGCTGCGAGCACCGCGCCGAGCGCGAGCGGCAGCGCCACGGTCTCGGCGGTCACGAGCGCGCTCAGCACCATCGCCGGCAGGACGAGCGTGATCGCCGCGCACGCGAGCGCGAGCCGCGCCGAGAGGCCGAGTCGGCGTGCGATCAGGTACACGGGGACGGCCGTGAGCGCAGCGGCGAGGGCGTGCAGGCCCTGGACGAGCCGGTAGCCGAGCTCGATGTCGTCGCCGGCGAGGCGCCACAGCGGCGCTGCGAGGAGCGGCTCGAGGAGCGCGGGAAAGCTCGCCGCCTGGCCCCTGATCTCGAGCGACCCGTGACTCAGGGCGCGCCCGAGCGACGCGTAGATGTACTCGTCGGGGAAGAACCGTGGGGTCGAGTGCGCGAGCGCGGTGACGACGCGGACGAGGAAGGCGGCGGCGACGAGGCCCACGAGCCCGATCCACACGGGAACCGCGACCGCGCGCTCCCTGAGCGTGGGCCTGGTGATCGTCACCGTCGAGGAGAGGCCGCTCGTCACGTTCGCTCACTTCGGCACCGGTGGCCCGCGGCTTGAGCCTCCGCCGTCCGCCAAACGCGAGAGGGGCGCTTCCGCGCCCCTCTCGCATCGGAGGATCTGTCTTCGGGCTCTGGCTAGCAGGTGCCCAGCGTGACGCCGTTCGCCCGTGTCGCTGCGGACGTCGCGTCGTACTTGAACGTGTAGCTGCCCTCGGTGTTCTGCATGCAGAAGCCGGTGCCGGCACCCGTGGCCACAACCGAGTCGAGCTGCAGGCCGGCGTCGATCGCCTGGAGGGCGCCGACGCCGATGCCGGCGTACGAGGCCGGGTTCTGATCCTGGTAGTACGCCTCGGCCGACGGAATCGCGGCGCGGACGTTCGAGGCGGCCGCACGGCGCTCCGCGCGATCCTTGAAGCCCAGGTACGAGGGAACCGCGATCGCCAGCAGGACGCCGATGATCACGAGGACGATGAGGAGCTCGATGAGCGTGAAGCCCGACTCCTCGTTGCGAAGGCGCTTCTGCACCTTGCTCATGAACCGCATGGAACACTCCTTTTGGAGGGAGGGGATGGAACCGACTGCTGCCGTATCGGCGGAGCGCCTGCGCGAGGGGACTCCCCGAACGGGTGATTTGCGTGGGATCCCCTCCCCCGCCCCGGGGGACACGACGCCCGCGTGCGTCGGGAGCAGGTGGCGTTCGGGACGTACGCGGCGAGCGGCGCCCCAGGCCCCGGGACGCTCCAGGTCTCGCCGGCGATCGCGTCGGTGAGGCAGGAGGCCGAGGCGGTCGCGGACACCGCGCCCTGACCGTCGTCGAGAGGCCAGGATCGATCGCGCGCAGGGCGGCGGCGTCCATCCCGGCGTACGCGTGCTCGTCGGCGTCGGAGAGCTCGGCCGCGGGGAGTGCCGCGCGGAGGTCCGCCTTCGCGGCGCTGGTCGCGGCGCGACCCTCGAACGCCAGGAAGGAGGAGACGGCGATCGCGAGCAGGACGCCGGCGATCGCGAGCACGACGAGCAGCGCGACGGGCGTGAGTCCCTTCTCGTCGGTGAGCTGCGGCGTGCGGCGGATGGTCATCGGCGTCTCTCGTCTCACCCGCGTCGTCCCCGCACGACGCGGGCTCCGCTCGCCGTCGGCCGTGGAGGGCGTGGCGTCGATCCCGGTGTGCGGGAGGTCGCCTCACCCAGGGCGGGGGAGGTCGGACGGCGACGCGCGGCGGACGGGTGCCCGCCAGGGGCGGTATCCCGGTTGGGCCGGTCAGCACACCGCGGGCGGCGAGTCCCTCGTTCGGGGGCGGACTCAAGGTGTGGCGACGGGCTGCCGATAGTTGGCGCCGTGGAGCTCTCCGAGCACGCATCTCCCGCGCCGCTGTCGGCCGACGGACTCCTCGAGCGGGCCGTCGAGCTCGGTGCATCCGACGTCCACGTGACGGCGGGCTCTCCGCCTGCCGTGCGTGTCCACGGGCACATCGAGCTCCTCTCGGATCTCCCGGAGCTCGATCCCGACATGACGCGGGAGCTCGTCTACCGGATCACCACCACCGAGCAGCAGAAGAAGCTGGAGATCGATCGCCAGCTCGACTTCGCCTACGGCATCCGCGGTCTCGCCCGGTTCCGCGTCAACGCCTACTACCAGCGGGAGGCCCTCGCGGCCGCGTTCCGTCTCATCCCGACGGAGATCAAGTCGCTGGAGGAGCTCGGGCTGCCGCCGTCGCTCCACGAGTTCACGGCGAAGCCCCGCGGCATCGTCCTCTTCACGGGCCCGACCGGCTCGGGGAAGTCGACGTCGCTGGCTGCGCTGATCGACGAGATCAACCGCAAGCGCACCGACCACATCATCACGATCGAGGATCCGATCGAGTTCCTGCACCAGCACAAGCGGTGCATCGTCAACCAGCGCGAGATCGGCTGGGACGCGGTCGGGTTCGCGGAGGCGCTGCGCGGAGCGCTGCGCCAGGATCCCGACGTGATCCTCCTCGGGGAGATGCGCGACCTCGAGACGATCGCGACGGCGCTGACCGCGGCCGAGACCGGCCACCTCGTGTTCGCGACGCTGCACACGCAGAGCGCACCGAGCACGATCGACCGGATCATCGACGTCTTCCCCGCCGCGCAGCAGGACCAGGTGCGGATGCAGCTGGCCAACGCGCTGCAGGGGATCGTCACGCAGACGCTCCTGCCGCGCGCGGACGGCCAGGGGCGCGTCTGCGCGCTCGAGGTGCTGTTCCTCGATGACGCGATCAGGAACCTGATCCGCCAGGGGAAGATCGAGCAGGTCTACTCGTACATGCAGACCGGCACGCGCCGGGGGATGCAGACGATGGAGCAGTCGCTCACGGAGCTCGTCTCCAAGCGACTGGTCAACGTCAGGGATGCGATCACCCGCTCGAGCCGCCCCGAAGCACTGCTGTCCGCCCTCGAGCGGGCCGGCATCTCCGTCCCTGCCATGTCGACCGACGGCGCACCGTCGGCGTCGCCCGCTCTCGGGGCGTCGCTGCGGGTTGCCGGGAGCTGAGCCGCCATGACCTCGTGGAACCCGTTCACCGCACCCCCGACCGACGCCGACGGCGAGCGCAACGCCTCCGCGCCCGCGCATCGACCGCTCGGCTTCGCGGACGTCCGCTCCTCCGAGGGCGTGGCACCGCCACCCGTCACCGGCCACGCGCCGATCGGCTTCGCGCCCGCGCCCGTCGAGGGGACGGAGTTCCGCACGGAGCTCTCCTTCCGTCGGGAGCCGCGCCTGCTGCCGATGCCGCCCGCCGTCGACCTCGACACCCCCCCCGCGACGCTCCCGGTCGCCGGCCGTCCCGAGCCTCTCACCGCCGGCCCGACGCCGGCGTGGACGCCGCTCGCGAGCGCGGACGGCGACAAGGTGCCGTTCTACAAGCGCGAGATCACGTTCCGGCGCCGCCGCGACGAGCAGGCCGACGACGTCGGCGCCGCCGAGGTGGCCCCCGAGGTCTCCGTGGACGCGCACGTGGAGTCGACGTCCGAGCGCGCGCCGTTCGGCTTCGCGCCGAGCGCCGGCGACGACGAGCGCGAGCCCGACGAGGCGCCGCGTGTCGATCCCGAGCCGGATCCCGAGCCAGAGGTGTTTGCCGTCGAGAAGCACCACGAGCAGGAGCAGGAGCAGGAGGAGGGCCCCGTGACCGATGCACCCCCGAGCCCTGTCGACGCAGCGGTCGAGCCCGACCGTGACGGCGACGACCTGGTGGTTGCGACGACGCCCCCTCCTGCGCCTGTCCTTGCAGACGAGCACGACGGCGAGTCGTCGGCCGAGCCGGTCTTCGAGGCGCATCCCGGTGACGGACAGCCCATGAAGTCCAGGCGCTCGCTCCGCATCCGCCCCGCCGGCGCGCCCGCACCCAAGAAGGCGCGCGGCCGCGGGAGCCGGAGCTCACGCAAGCTCGTCGGCCTCAAGATCGGCGCCTCGCAGCTCGCAGCCGCCGTCGTCCAGGAGACGGACGGGCGCCACGAGCTGCTCGAGGTCGCGCGCACGCCGCTCGAGTCCGGCGTCGTCGTCGACGGCGAGGTCCGTGACGCATCGGCCCTCGCGAGCGCGCTGCGCCGGTTCTTCGACGAGCACGGCCTCCCGAAGCGCGACGTCCGCCTCGGCCTCTCGAGCAACCGGATCGGCGTCCGGACGTTCGAGATGGGCGGCATCGAGGACGACGAGCGCTTCGACAACGCCGTCCGGTTCAAGGCGCACGAGGTGCTCCCCGTGTCCGTCCACGAGTCGGTGCTCGACTACCGGATCGTCGACGAGCGTGCGAGCGAGACGGGCGAGCCCGTCCGCCGCGTGTTCCTCGTCGTCGCCCCCCGCGACCAGGTCGAGCCGTACCTCTCCGTGTGCCAGGAGGCCGGGCTGCGGCTCGCCGGAATCGATCTCGAGGCGCTGGGCCTCCTTCGCACCTTCGTCGATCCGCGTCCGTTCGCGTCGCGGGCCGCCGACGACACCGCCACGGTGGTCGTCGCGATCGGCCACGAGGTGACGACCCTGCTCGTCGCGGGCGGCGGCTCCTGCGAGTTCACGCGCGTGTTCGACTGGGGCGGGGAGACCCTCCAGGACGCGATCGCGCAGGAGCTCGAGGTGCACGCGGCCGAGGCCGCGACGATCCTCCGTCACCTCTCGCTGACCGGCGCCACGTCCTCGCTCGCCTCTCTCGACGACGAGTCACGCGCGAAGGCGCTCGACGCGGTGCGCGGACGCCTCACCCCGTTCGCCCGCGAGCTCGTCAGCTCGCTCCAGTTCTACCAGACCCAGAACGAGTCGCTCGGCATCGGCGAGATCGTGATCACGGGCGGGACCTCGCACCTCGGAGGCCTCGCCGAGGCCCTGCACCAGATGATCGGCGTGTCGGTTCGCGTCGGCGATCCGCTCCAGCGCATCGTCTCGCGCACGGCGCTCGACATGAGCCTCGAGTCGGCGATCGGCTCGCTCGCGGTGCCGATCGGCCTCGCGATCGACGACGATCCGACCCGTTCCGTCAACCTCGTGCCCCGCGACGCCCTCGGGCAGGATCGCCGTCGCCCGAGCCTGGTGAAGGTGGCCGCGCCGGTCGCCGTCGCCGTCCCGCTCGTCGCGCTCGCGTTCATGTTCGTCCAGGCGAACGGCACGGTCTCGGAGCGCGAGTCGGCGCTCGCGGCGGTCCAGGCCGACATCGACGCCCTACCGGAGCCGAAGCGTCCGCAGATCGACCCGAGCCTGGCCGCGTCGGAAGCCGGCCGTGCCGCCGCGCTCGCGAGCGTCCTCGGCGGCCGGGTCTCGTGGGACGGTGTGCTCCGTGACGTCTCGCTCGTGCTGCCGGGGAACGTCTCCCTGACCCGCCTGGCCGCGCAGCTGCCGGAGCCCGTTCCCGCGACGGCGCAGGCGGACACGACCACCACGGCTCCGGTCGCGGTGTCGCCGACCGGCGTCGAGATCGAGGGCTACACGGGCAATCAGCCGTCGGTCGCCCGACTGCTCGCACGGCTGCGGACGGTCCCGAGCCTCCGCAACGTCCAACTCCAGTCGAGCACGTACGAAGAGGTCGGCTCCGAGGTGATCGTCCGCTTCGTCGTCCTCGCCGACATGGCCGGAGGTGCCTCATGACCAGCGTGCTCCGCACCAAGCAGGGCATGCTCGCGGCGGGTGCCGCGGCCCTCGCCCTCGTCCTCGTCGCCGGCTGGTTCCTCGTCGTCTCGCCCAAGCGCACCAGGGCCGACGAGCTCCAGTCGGAGGTCGCCGCCGCCCAGAACGAGCTCGCCCAGAAGCGCGCCGAGCTCGCGCGCCCGAGCGCGGCCATCCGCATCAAGGCGAACGACCTGTACCGGCTGTCGAAGGCGCTCCCGGGCGCGACCGACACCGGCGGAGTGATTCTCGACGTCGACCGCCTCGCCCAGCGACACGACCTCACGTTCTGGTCGATGACGCCCGAGTCGCCGCAGGTCGGCACCGGCGTCGTCCAGCAGCCATACGGGGTCGTGCTCGAAGGTCGCTTCGGGGACGTCTCGCGGTTCCTCCGCGACCTGCGCACCCTCGTCAAGGTCAAGAAGGGCCGCCTCGACGCCCGCGGCCGCATCTACGCGGTCGACAGCATCGAGCTGCAGGAGCCCGAGACCGGCAAGAAGTTCCCCGTCGTGAAGGCCTCGCTGACGGTCAACGCCTTCAGTTACGCCGGCGTCGCCGTGCCGCCGGGGGACACCTCTGAAACCACGACCACGACGACCGGAACGGTCGCCGCAGGAGCGACACCGTAATGGCCACCAAAGTCGACGCGCTCGCCGCGAAACAGGCAAAGCAGAAGAAGATCCTCGTCGTCCTCGGCATCGTGCTGCTCGCCGTGGTGGCACTGCAGGGCCCGAGGCTCCTGAAGCAGGTCGGCGGCTCCTCGTCGTCCCCTGCCCCGGCCGTGTCGGCGGCAGACCAGGAGCAGGCCGCTGCCGCGTCCGCCGCCGCCGCAGCCGCGACGCCGGGCGCACCCGCTGCATCGACGGCGGCTGCTCCGGTCGCAGCGTCCGTGTCGCTCGCCAGCGCGCGCACCTCGGCGAACCCGCGGCGGCCGGCCGAAGAGGGCCAGCTGCGGGCGTTCAGCCTCTTCACGCCGAAGGACCCGTTCGTGCAGTCGCTTCCGGACGAGACCTCCGGGGCGACGAGCCCGACCGGTGAGCCGACGCTCAGCGACACGCAGCCGGGCGCAGCCGGGAAGAAGGCCGCCGCTGCGGCGAAGGCATCGTCCGGCCCCGCCACGTCCGCGGCGAAGGCCGGGCAGTCGCAGACCGCGCCGACCGAAGGGCCGCCCGAGTACGCGACGATCTCGGTCAACGGGACGCCCGAGCAGCTCGCGCTCGACGACATGTTCCCGGCGCAGGAGGACGTGTTCGTGCTCCTCTCCCTCAAGCCGAAGAGCGCCGAGATCGGCATCGCGGGCGGCAAGCTCACGAAGGGCGAGTCGCTGACGCTGAAGTTGGGCAAGCCCGTGACGCTCGTGAACACGGCGACCGGGGCGCGGTACGCGCTGAAGCTGCTGTACACGGGGAGCTCGCCCGAGCAGACGAAGGAGTTCTCGCCGGGCGCGACGTCGGACAAGTGATCGAGCGGCTGCGTCGGGACGACGGCTTCGGCCTCGTCGAGCTGATCACCACGATGGTGATCCTCAACATCGCGATCTTCGCCCTGTTCGCGATGCTCAACGCCGGCGTCCTCTCGATCGGGCGTGCGAGCCGCACGTCCACGGCCGCGGTGCTCGCCGAGAAGCAGCAGGAGATGTACCGGTCGCTGCTCTACCAGGACATCGGGCTCCATCCGTCCCTCGTCGCCGCCGCCGGGGACGCGGTCCACGTCGCCGACGCGGCGGAGTGGGCCGGCGGCGCCCAGGTGACGGCGGCGTCGTGCAACGCCTCGCTCGAGCGCTGTCAGCCCGTCCGCACCGGTGTCGTCGGGCCCGACGGCCGCACCTACCGGATCGACACGTACATCCGGTCGGACACGCCTGCCGGCGGCCGACCGACGAAGCGCGTGACCGTGACCGTGAGGCGCGAGAGCACCCCGCCGAGCAACCCGCTCGCGAAGCTGACCGCGATCTTCGACCTCTCGACCGGGTGCGTCGTCGACTCGACGACCGCCCCCTGCTAGCCCGTCCGAGTGCTCAAGCCGTGACCGCCACCCACCGATAGGAACCCAGGATGCCTGCCTTCGCCTACAGCGCCATCAACGCCCAGGGCTCTGTCATCACCGGAGAGATCCAGGCGGCCGACGCGTCGGCCGCCCGCGATGCGCTGCGCGGGAGCGGGCTGCTCGCGCAGAGGCTCGAGGAGCAGGGTGGCGCCCAGGCCGGCCGCTCGAACGTCCTCGGGCGCGGCAAGAAGGTGAAGGCGAAGTCGCTGCAGATCTTCTCCCGCCAGTTCGCGACGATGATCGAGGCCGGCCTCTCGGTCGTCACGGCGCTCGTGATCCTGGAGCAGCAGACCGACGACCAGGCGCTCGCGCTCGTGATCGACGACGTGCGCGAGAAGGTCGAGTCGGGGGCGCTGCTCTCCGAGGCGATGGCCTCGCACCCCAACGTCTTCAGCCGCCTGTACATCGCGATGGTCGAGGCCGGCGAGGCCGCGGGCGTGCTCGACGTCGTGCTCGACCGGGTCGCCACCCAGATCGAGAAGGAGCAGAAGATCAAGCGCCGCGTGAAGGGCGCGATGATCTACCCGACGGTCGTGCTCGCCTTCGCGACGCTCGTCCTGATCGGGATGCTGATGTTCCTCGTCCCGGTCTTCGTGAAGATCTTCGACACCCTCGGCGGCGAGCTGCCCGTGCTCACGCAGTGGGTCGTCAAGGCGTCCGACCTCCTGCGCGACCGCTGGTACATCGTCTTCCCGCTGATCGGCCTCGCGATCTTCTCCTTCCTCCGCTGGAAGAAGACGGAGGCCGGTCGCCAGGCATGGGATCGCTTCAAGCTGCGGATCCCGATGCAGATCGGCACCGTGGTGCGCAAGGTCGCGATGGCGCGATGGTCGCGGACGCTGTCGACGCTGATCGCATCCGGCGTCGACATCATCAAGGCGCTCGACATCACCGCCCAGACGTCGGGCAACTGGGTCGTCGAGGAGGCGACCGGCGAGGTGCGTGTGCGCGTCCAGGAGGGCGCCACGATCGCCCAGCCGCTGATCGAGATGCCGATCTTCCCCCCGATGGTCTCCCAGATGGTGAAGATCGGCGAGGAGACCGGGGAGCTCGAGAAGATGCTCGGCAAGGTCGCGGACTTCTACGAGGAAGAGGTCGACGCGTCGATCCAGGCGCTGACCTCGATCATCGAGCCGATCATGATGATCGGCGTGGGCGTCATGGTCGGGATCATCATCATCGCGATGTACCTGCCCATGTTCCGCATGCTCACGCTGATCCAGTAGCCGTCGTCTTCGGCCGAGCTCGACCGCGTCGCGCCACGGCCGCCCGGGGCCGCACGCCGCGGGCGTCAGGCGTCGGTGTGGGCGTCGTCGAAGCGCGGGAGCCCGTCGTCAGGGAGCTCGTCCCAGGGCGCCCGTGAGGCGACGAACAGGTGGAACTGGGGCCGGATGCCCGGGTCGCCGTCGAGTGCCCCGAGCCGGATCCCGATCTCGTCGCCTTCCGGCCACTCGGCGCCGAAGAGGCTCGATCCGCACACCGAGCAGAAGGCCTTCACGCGGCCGTCGTCCGGCCGGAAGACGGTGATCAGCTCCTCGCCGGCGAGCAGGCGGAAGCCGCTGCGGGGCACTCTGGCCTGCGTCCCGCCGAAGGTGCCGGAGTGCTTCCGGCAGCGCGAGCAGTGACAGTGGTTCGCCCACAGGAACGGCGCCGTGACCTCGAAGCGGACGCCGCCGCACAGGCACGAGCCGTGGAGCGGGTGGTCCGGGCCCGGCCGCGTCGCGCCCATGTCAGGCGGGCCCGTACGGGGCGGTGCGCGGAGCGGGCGGCGCCGGGGCCACGGCGCCGAGCGTAGCGACCCGGCGGCAGGCTCGCCACGCCTCGCGCCGCCACGGGTCGCGGCGTGCCGCTCGAGCGCGTTCAGGCGGTCGTCGCCGTGTCGGGTCGACGCCGACCCGCGATCGACAGCACCACCGCCGTGACCGCGAACGCGATGCCGATGCCGAGAACGGTCGCCCCGACCCGTTCCCACACCGTCTCCCCGACGTCGCCCTCGACGAGGCGCGTCGAGAGGATCAGGAGCGTCGTGAGGAAGAACGTGAAGGCCGCGTAGTTCGCGCGCTGCACGGCGACCATCAGCATCGAGGCGACGACGAGCAGGAACGTCAGCCAGGGCGTGCTGTCGACGTTCTGGACGACGAGGATGCCGGCCGCCGCGCCGAACACCGTTCCCACGGCGCGATGCACGCCGATCGCCCAGGACTCGACCGGGTCGCTCTTGATGATCACGAACGCGACGAGCACGGCCCAGTAGGGATGCCGGTCGAAGAGGTACCAGCCGAGCGCGGTGGTGCCGCCGGTGGCGAGCCCCCGGACGACGGCGAACTGGAAGAGCGGCGACTCCGGGCGGAGGGCCGCCCGGAGCGGCGCGCTCCAGGGCCCGGCGGGGGCCGCCGGCGGCTCCTCCGCTTCCGGGCCCGGTGGCGCCGCTGTCCGCCGCCGGTGCGCCGCGAGCGGCTGGAGGACCACGGCGAACGCGCCGCCGGCGAGGAAGCTCGCCGCGAGGCCGCCCAGCGAGTGATCGCTCGCCGTGAAGGTGAGCGAGAGCAGCAACCACAGGTTGAGCAGGAAGGCGGCCGTCGCCGCCGTCTTGCCGTAGGCGACCACGATCGTCGCCGCGAACGTCACGACGGCGACCACGAGCCCCGCCGTCCACCCCCGCTCGCCCGACCACACGCCGACGACCGTGAGGAGCGAGCCGACCGTCGCGACCGCGACCCCGCGGGCGATGCACGGCGCGAGCCGGCCGCTCCCCGCCGAGACCGCGGTGATGATCGCCCCGAGGACGGCGGCGACGCCCGCGTACCCGACGACGGCCAGGAAGGCCACCGCCGCGCCGAGGGCGAGGAGCCCGACGAGCCCCGTGCGCAGCGAGAACTGCTCCCGGTCGAGCTCGAACAGCCCGACCCGCGCTCGGCTCACGCGTGCCATCGTGCAGAGCCTAGGGGCCGCGCGGGCCAGCGGCGTCGGTCGCGGGTGCCAGAATGCCCGCCATGTCGCTCTCACGGCGCAGCCTCGAGCGCTTCCGATCCCAGCCCTCGTCGATCCGCAATGCGACGCTCGCGATCATCGGGACGACCATCGGCGCGGTCGTCGGCGGGGCGGTGCTCGTGCGGGTCTTCGCGCGCCACGAGTACCAGTCGATCGGCGACGCGCTCTGGTACTCGCTGCAGACGGTGACGACCGTGGGGTACGGCGACGTCACCCCGGAGAGCGCAGTCGGTCGCATCGTCGGGGCCGTCGTCATGCTCTCCGCGATCGGGTTCATCACCGTGATCACGGCCGCGATCACCTCGGCGTTCGTGGAGGCTGCACGCCGGAAGGCGGAGCGGGACGAGGAGCTGGAGACGTCGGACGAACAGCGGGCCGCGGAGAGGATCGAGGCGGCAATCGGCGCGATCGGCTCGCGTCTCGACCGCATCGAGGAGGCGCTCGCGATCCGGAACGGCCCGCCGGGGCGGTCCGACGCGGCCCCGGAGCCCGACCGCTGACGCGTCACGCTCGTGCACCTGCCGCACGCGTGTGCCGGCGCTAAGGTGCGGCGGTGAGCGAGCAGGCCCCGCCGCCGCCGTACGCGACCGCTGTCGCACGGGTGCGCAGGCTCCCGGCGGGTGAGGAGTCGGACGACCGGCTCGCCGTCGAGGAGCCGCTCGAGATCCGGGTGAACGGCGAGCCCGTGGCCGTCACGATGCGCACGCCGGGGCACGACGACGAGCTCGCGCTCGGCTTCTGCCTCACCGAAGGGATCCCCGCGCGCGCCGTCCGCGTCCCCGCCGATCTCGCCGCCAATACCGTCGAGGTCGAGGCGCCGGGCTTCGACGCGTCCCGTCTCCGCCGCGCCTTCTACACCACGTCGTCGTGCGGTGTCTGCGGCAAGGGTGCGATCGAGCAGGTCGCCGTCGAGGCGGCCCCGGTCGAGAGCGCTCTGCGCGTGTCGGTCGAGGTCGTCTCGTCGCTCCCCGAGCGGCTCCGGGCCGGCCAGACGGTCTTCGAGGCGACGGGGGGGCTCCACGCGACCGGCCTCTTCACCGCGAGCGGCTCGCTGCTGTGCCTCCGGGAGGACGTCGGCCGTCACAACGCGCTCGACAAGGTCGTCGGCTGGGCGGCCGCCGCCGGTCGCCTGCCGCTCGCCGACGCCGTCCTCTGCGTCAGCGGACGGCTCTCGTTCGAGCTCGTGCAGAAGGCCTCCGTCGCCGGCTGCCCGGTCGTCGTCGCCGTCGGCGCCCCGTCGTCGCTCGCCGTCGAGCTCGCGGTCGACCGTCGGATCACCCTGTGCGGGTTCGTGCGGGAGGGAAGGGTGAACGTGTACTCGGTCCCCGAGCGCGTCGCCGCTTGAGCCGCTCCGGGCTTCCCACCGGCCGATCCGCGCACGCCCGGATGCGCGCCGCGACCCCCGATCGCCACGATTGAGCCTGTGGCACGGTCGTTCAACCGCGTCCTCGCGAGCCTGATCCTCGCCGCGCTGGCGGGCGGCCTCGCGCTCGCACTCCTCGACCACCACCGCGCCGCCGAGGCGCTGTGGGCGGTCGCGACGATCGCGGTCCTCGTCCCGCTGGCGCTCGACGTCGCCCGATCGCTCCTGAAGGGCGACGTCGGCGTCGATGCGATCGCGCTCGTCGCGATCGTCGGCGCGCTGCTGCTCGGCGAGTACCTCGCAGGCGTGATCATCGCCCTCATGCTCGCGGGCGGGAACGCCCTCGAGGACTACGCCCAGGGCCGTGCGACGCGCGAGCTCCGGTCGCTGGTCGACCGCGCGCCGCGCATCGGGCACCGCCGCGAGGGCGACGCGATCGTCGAGGTGCCGGTGGAGCGGCTGGCGATCGGGGACACGCTCGTGATCCGGGCCGGTGAGGTCGTCCCCGCCGACGGGACGGTGGCGGGCGCGCGGGAGGCGGTGATCGACACGTCGGCGCTGACGGGCGAGCCGCTCCCGGTCACGGTGCCCGTGGGCGGGGCGGTGCTCTCCGGCACGTCGAATGCGGGCGAGGCCTTCGACCTCGGCGTCGACCGCCCCGCGGCGGAGTCGGCCTACGCGGGCGTCGTCCGGCTCGTGCGCCAGGCGGCCGAGCAGCGAGCGCCGTTCGTGCGCATGGCCGACCGCTACGCGATCGTGTTCCTGCCCGTGACCGCCGTCGTCGCCGGCACGGCCTGGGCGCTCAGCGGCGACCCCGTGCGCGCGCTCGCCGTGTTCGTGGTGGCGACCCCGTGCCCGCTGATCCTCGCCGCGCCGATCGCGCTCGTCGCCGGTCTCTCCCGCGCCGCAGGGCTCGGCATCATCGTCAAGGGAGGCGGGGCGATCGAGGCGCTCGGCGGTGCGCGCACCGTCCTCTTCGACAAGACGGGGACGGTGACGAGCGGGGAGCCGGAGATCGAGCGCGTCGTCGCGCTCGACGACCTCCCGCCCCAGGAGGTGGTGCGGCTCGCCGCCTCGCTCGACCAGCACTCGGCGCACGCGCTCGCGGAGGCGCTCGTGCACGGCGCCGTGCGCGACGGCCTCGCGCTCTCGCCTCCAACCGACACCCGTGAGACGCCGGGTCAGGGCATCGTCGGCGTCGTCGAGGGCCGGCAGGTGGCGGTGGGGTCCGGCGCGTGGCTCGAGCAGCTGGGGTACGAGGGCGCCCGGCACGCGTCACGCGCCCTCGACGGCGCGGCGACCGTGGGGCGCGCCAAGGTCGTCGTCGGCGTCGACGGCGCCCTCAGCGGCGTGATCGTGATGGCCGACCACATCCGCCCGGAGGCGACGCAGCTCGCGGACGCGCTCCGGGACGTCGGCATCCAGCACGTCGCGCTCGTCTCCGGCGACCGCCGCGAGATCGCCGACGAGGTGGGGAGGCTCGTCGACGTCGACGTCGTCTACGCCGAGCAGAGCCCGGAGGACAAGCTCGACGTCGTCCGCGCGATCCGCGCCCAGGAGCGGCTCCGTCCCGTGGTGATGGTGGGCGACGGGATCAACGACGCCCCGGCCCTCGCGCTCGCCGACGTCGGGATCGCGATGGGCGCGCAGGGGGCGACGGTGTCGTCGGAGACGGCCGACGTCGTCGTCACCGTCGACAAGGTCGACCGCGTGACCGATGCGGTGAGGATCGGGCGACGCTCCCTCCACATCGCCCGCCAGAGCGTGATCCTGGGGCTCGGCGCGAGCCTGATCGCGATGGTGTTCGCGGCGTTCGGGTACCTCCCGCCGGTCGCGGGCGCCCTCCTCCAGGAAGGCATCGACGTGGCGGTGATCGTCAACGCGCTGCGCGCGCTCCGCTGAGCGCGGCCTCGACGTCGACGCCGCGCGCGACACCGTGGAGTGCGCGGACGAGGAGCGGCTCGGGGTCGCGGTCGAGCCAGACGAGGCCCATCGAGCGCGCCGCCCGGGGGGCGACGAGCGGGATCGCGCGCATCCCCTCGGGCACGCCGAACTGGTGCAGCCAGGCGTGGGCCAGCACCGTCGACAGCCCGCCGTCGCGCACGTGGAGGTAGAGGGTCGAGACGGAGTTCGTCTCGAGGACGGGGCGCGGCGACGCGCCGGCCTCCGCGAAGAGCGCGTCGACGATGCGGCGGTTCTGCATGTCGGTGGTGAGCAGGCACAACGGCAGCCCCGCCGCCTCGGCCCAGCCGACGTCGGCGCGCCCGCCAAGCGGGCCGTCGCCCGCGGTCAGGAGCAGGTAGCGCTCGCGGTAGAGGGAGAGCGTGCGCACCCCCTCGAGCGGCTCGGAGTCGAGATACGTGAGCCCGACCTCGAGCTCGTAGTCGGCGAGCCCGCGCTCGATCTGCCGTGAGTTGAGCGAGTAGACGGAGACGGTGACCCCCGGGTGCGCGGCGCGGAACGGCGTCGTGAGGAGCGCGACGGAGGAGATCGACGTCGGCACGACGCCGAGCCGCAGGCGGCCGGAGAGCCCGCGGCGCATCGCGTCGACCGTCTCCTCCAGCCCGTCGACGTCCGCCAGCACGCGCTGCGCCCAGCCCAGCACCTGCTCCCCCTCGGGGGTGAGGCCCTCGTAGCGCTGGCCGCGGCGCACGAGCGGGAACCCCACCTCCGCCTCGAGGCGCCGCAGGCCCGCGGAGAGCGTCGGCTGCGTCACCCCGAGGGCGCCGGCCGCCCGACCGAAGTGCTGCTCGCGCGCGACCGCGGCGAGGTACGCGAGGTGCTGGAGGGCAATGGCCATTTCGACCATGGTACGAGTTTTGATAGACGAAATCTATGATGGAGTCGACGGCGTCACTTTGACGCGGGGCCGGCGGAGCGGAATCCTTCGGGCGAGATCCGCGGAGAAGGAGAGAGCCACATGCGCACGCCGAAGGGCCGTCTCACCACCCCGCTCGTCCGCGACGGCGACGCATTGCGAGCCGCGTCGTGGGACGCGGCGCTCGACGAGGTCGCCGCCGGCTTCGCCCGCGCGCGCGACGTCGGCGCGGCGACGTCGTTCGGGGTCTTCTCGTGCTCGAAGGCGACGAACGAGATGAACTTCCTGGCGCAGAAGTTCGCGCGCCAGGCGATGGGCACGAACAACATCGACTCGTGTAACCGCACCTGACACGCGCCCAGCGTCGTCGGTCTGGCGACGGTGTTCGGAGCGGGCGGCGGCACCTCGTCGTACCGCGAGATCGAGGAGACGGACGTCGTCCTCCTGTGGGGCTCGAACGCGCGCGAGACGCACCCGATCTTCTTCCACCACCTCCTCAAGGGCGTGCACGCCGGCGCGCGGCTCCACGTGATCGACCCGCGGCGGACGACCTCGGCCCAGTGGGCCGACCGGTGGCTCGGGCTCGACGTCGGCTCCGACATCGCGCTCGCGCACACGATGGCGCGCGAGATCGTGCACGCCGGGCTGCACAACCGTGCCTTCGTCGAGCGCGCGACGACGGGCTTCGACGAGTTCGTCGCGTCGATCGAGCCGTTCACGCTCGACGAGGGGGAGCGGCTCACCGGCGTCCCGGCCGAGGCGATCCGGGAGACCGCCCACGCGTTCGCGCGCGCCGACCGGGCGATGATCTGCTGGACGCTCGGCATCACCGAGCACCACAACGCCGTCGACAACGTCCTCGCCCTCATCAACCTCGGCCTGCTCTGCGGTCACGTCGGCCGCTACGGCTCCGGGCTCAACCCCCTCCGCGGCCAGAACAACGTCCAGGGCGGCGGCGACATGGGCGCGATCCCGAACAAGCTGCCCGGCTTCCAGGACATCGAGCGGGACGCCGACGCGCGGGCCCGGTTCGAGGCGGCGTGGGGGGTGCCGATCCGTCCCCACTACGGCTGGCACCTCACGCAGATGTTCCACGCGATGGAGCGCGGAGAGCTGCGCACGCTCTACGTGATCGGCGAGAACCCGGCCCAGTCGGAGGCCGACGTCGGGCACGCGCGCACGCTCCTCTCGGGGCTCGACTTCCTCGTCGTGCAGGACATCGTGATGACGAAGACCGCCGAGCTCGCCGACGTCGTCCTGCCGTCCTCGGCGTCGTGGTGCGAGAGCGAGGGCACGGTGACGAACAGCGAGCGCCGCGTGCAGCGGGTGCGCAAGGCGCTCGACGCGCCCGGAGAGGCCCGGGACGACATGTGGATCCTCTCCGAGCTGGCGCGACGGCTCGGGTACGACTGGGGCCAGCCGACGGCCGAGGAGGCGTGGGAAGAGCTGCGATCGCTCTCCCCGATGCACCGCGGGATGAGCTACCAGCGCCTCGAGGAGCACGACGGGCTGCAGTGGCCGTGCCCGGACGACGCGCACCCCGGCTCGCCGTTCCTCCACGACCGCCTCTGGCGCGAGCCGCTCGAGGGGCCGCCCGCGCCGTTCAGCGTCGTCGAGGCGCGGCCGCCGTTCGAGGCGCTCGACGCCGAGTACCCGATCCGGCTCACCACGGGGCGCCGGCTCGAGTCGTACAACACGGGCGCCCAGTCCGGCCGCTACCGGTCGCCGCTGCACCGCGGCGAGTCGATCGACGTCTCGCCGGAGGACGCCGAGCGCCTCGAGCTCTCCGAGGGCGAGGTCGTCCGCGTCTCGTCCCGGCGCGGCTCGGTCGAGGCGCCGGTGCGGGTCGACGAGTCCCTGCGCGCGGGCCTCGCGTTCATGACGTTCCACTTCCCGGAGGAGGTGGAGACGAACCTGCTGACGATCGACGCGACCGACCCGAAGTCGGGGACGGCCGAGTTCAAGGCGGCGGCGATCCGCATCGAGAAGCGCGAGCCCGGTGTCGTCGAGGATCGCGCCGGTGCAGCCGAGCCCGCGGCCGTGGGGGCGGACGCCTAGCCCGTGGACCTCCACCTCGTCCCCGGTGCCCGACCGACCGCCGCGGAGCGCGCGGCGCTCGACGACGTCCTCGGCCCGCCCGTGGACGGGTGGGACGGCGGCAGCCGTCGCACCGGCCCCGGCGGGAACACGGCGACGGGCGGCCATGCCGCCCGCGGTCGCAGGCACCTGCTGCTGCCGGCACTGTGGGCGCTCCAGGAGCGGATCGGCTGGATCAGCCCCGGTGGCCTCAACGAGCTCTGCCGTCGGCTCGCCGTCCCGCCGGCCGACGCGTACGGCGTCGCGACCTTCTACGCGCTGTTCGCGGTCGAGCCGAGGCCGCCCCGCGTCGTCCACGTCTGTGAGGACCTCGCGTGCCGCTGCCGCGGCGCCGAGGGCCTGATCGCGCAGCTCGAGGAGCGCTTTGGCGCGGAGGGCGACCTGTCGGACGACGGCTCGGCGACGTGGTTCCGCAGCCCCTGCCTCGGGCAGTGCGACCGCGCGCCGGCGGCGATGCTCGCCGTCGCCGGCGAGCTGCCCTCCGACCGGGTGCTCGCGCCGACGACCGCGTCGGACGTGCTCGACGTGCTCGCGGGGGGCGAGCCCGGGCCGGAGCCCCCGACGAGGCTGCCGCAGCACGGCGACGACCTCAGGCTGCTGCGCCGGGTCGGCGTCGTCGATCCGTCGAGCCTCGACGACTACCGCGCGCACGGGGGGTACGCCGCGCTCCGTCGCGCGCTCGAGCTCGGGCCCGAGGGCGTCGTGCGCGAGGTCAGGGAGTCGAAGCTGCTCGGCCGCGGCGGAGCCGCGTTCCCCACCGGCGTCAAGTGGGAGGCGGTCGCCCGGCAGCCCGTCCGGCCGCACTACGTCGTCTGCAACGCCGACGAGTCCGAGCCCGGGACGTTCAAGGACCGCGTGCTGATGGAGGGCGACCCGTTCGCCGTGATCGAGGCGATGACGATCGCCGCGTACGCGACCGGCTCCGAGCACGGCTACGTCTACCTGCGCGGCGAGTACCCGCAGGCCCATCACGCGCTCGAGCACGCGCTCGCGGAGGCGCGCCGCCGCGGGCTCCTCGGCCCGGACGTGCTCGGTGCGGGCTTCGCGTTCGACATCGAGGTGCGCAAGGGCGCGGGCGCGTACATCTGCGGCGAGGAGACGGCGATCTTCGAGTCGATCGAGGGGAAGCGCGGCGAGCCGCGGAACAAGCCGCCGTTCCCCGTCACCCACGGCCTCCACGGGAAGCCGACGGTGATCAACACCGTGGAGACGCTCGTCAACGTCCTCGACGTCGTGCTGCAGTCGGGGCCGTCGTTCGCCGAGACGGGCACCGCCGACTCCACCGGGACGAAGCTCTTCTGCCTCTCGGGCCACGTCGAGCGGCCCGGCGTCTACGAGGTCCGGTTCGGCACGACGCTGCGCGAGCTCCTCGAGCTCGCCGGCGGCGTCCCCGGTGGGCGCGCGCTGCAGGCCGTGCTGATGGGCGGTGCCGCCGGGAGCTTCCTCACGCCCGACGACCTCGACGTGCCGCTCACCTTCGAGGGGGCGCGGGCGGCGGGCACGACACTCGGCTCCGGCGTCGTGCTCGTGCTCGACGAGACCGTCGACCTGCCGCGGTTCCTGGCGAGGATCGCCGCGTTCTTCCGCAACGAGTCGTGCGGCCAGTGCGTTCCGTGCCGCGTGGGGACGGTGCGCCAGCAGGAGGCGCTCGCGCGCCTCGTCGCGGGACGGCCCCGAGGCGGCGTCGCGCGGGAGCTCGCGCTCGTCGCCGAGGTCGGACAGTGCATGCGCGACGCGTCGATCTGCGGGCTCGGGCAGACGGCGTCGAGCGCGATCGAGTCCGCGATCGCGCGGCTCGACGTCTTCGCCGGAGGGCGGTCGTGAGCGACCTCCTCGCGCCCCGGCGGATGGTCGAGCTGGAGGTCGACGGGCAGCCGGTCCGCGTCTTCGAGGGGCAGACGATCCTCGATGCGTGCCGCCGGCTCGGGATCGACACGCCGACGCTCTGCTACGGCGAGACGCTCGAGCCCGCGAACGCATGCCGGGTCTGCGTCGTCGAGCTGGAGGGGGCGAGGGTGCTCGCGCCCGCGTGCTCCCGCCCCGCGGAGGAGGGGATGAAGGTGCGGACCGACTCCGAGCGCGTTCGCCTCTCCCGCCGGCTCGTGCTCGAGCTCCTCGCCTCGTCCGTCGACCTCTCGACGACGCCCGTCGCGCCCGGCTACCTCGAGCGCTACGACGCCGAGCCCGAGCGGTTCGGGCCGCAGGCCCCGCCGGACGCCGACCGCGACCGGAAGCGCACCGGCGCCCACGCGGAGCCCGACGGGCAGACGGCGGCGACCGTCCATGCCCCGATCAAGGTCGACAACGAGCTGTACGTGCGCGACTACTCGAAGTGCATCCTCTGTTACAAGTGCGTCGACGCCTGCGGCGAGCAGTACCAGAACACGTTCGCGATCCACGTCGCCGGGCGGGGCTTCGACGCCCGGATCTCCACCGAGTACGTCGCCGAGCTTCCGGAGTCCGCGTGCGTCTACTGCGGCAACTGCATCGCCGTCTGCCCCACGGGCGCGCTCATGTTCCGGTCGGAGCACGAGCTGCGCGAGGCGGGTGAGTGGCGCGAGGACGAGCAGACGGTGACGCAGACGATCTGCCCGTACTGCGGCGTCGGCTGCACGCTCGAGCTCCATGTGCAGGACAACGAGATCGTGAAGGTGACGAGCCCCGACGACCACGACGTCACGCGCGGCAACCTCTGCATCAAGGGGCGGTTCGGCTTCCAGCACGTCCACCACCGCGAGGCGTAGCCTCGTGCGCCGCGCCGCGGTCGTCCTCGCCGGGGGTCGTTCCGACCGCATGGGCCGCGACAAGGCGAGCCTCGACTGGCTGGGCATCCCGCTCGTCGCGCACGTGGCCGGCGTCGTCGGCGACGCCCTCGACCACGGGCCGGTGGTCGTCGTGCGCTCCGCGGGCCAGGCCCTGCCGCCGCTCCCCGCGGGCGTCGAGGTCGTGGAGGACCGCGCCGCGGGCCGCGGGCCGCTGCAGGGGCTCCGCGACGGTCTCGACGTCCTCGCCGGTCGCGCGGAGGTCGCGTTCGCGTGCGGGGTCGACGCCCCGCTGCTCGTCCCCGCGTTCGTCCACCGCGTCGTGGACGCCGTCGGCGCGGACGTCGACGCCGCGATCCCGGTCGTGGCCGGGAGGCGGCACCCGCTGCTCGCCGCCTACCGCGTCGCGCTCGGCCCGCTCGCCGCGGTGCTGCTCGACGAGGGCGTGCGCGAGCTCGGGCGCCTGGCGGCGAGCTGCCGCGCGCGGCTGCTGGACGAGCGTGCGCTGCTCGCCGACCCGGAGCTCGCCGCCGCCGACCCGGAGCTCCACTCGGTCGTGAACGTGAACACGCCCGAGGAGTACCGGCGCGCACTCGCGCTCGCCCGCGGGCCGAACCCCACCGGGGACTGACCCCGCGCGCGACCCTGGCGCCCGGCCGCGCTACCCGGCGAGCCGCTGGACGACGTCGCGGGTACCGGCGGGCATCCGCGCGAGCACGGCGATCCGGATCGCGTCCCGCCACCTCGACCAGCGGAGCCCGAGGACGATCAGCGCGATCCCGACGACGGCGATCACGAGCGGCGCGATCCCTCCGAGCTCGCCGAGCGCGGCCACGGTCGCGATGAGCACGCCGGCGGCGCCGACGACCGTGAAGCTCCAGTGGCGCACGAACGCGGAGAAGAACAGCGAGATCGCTCCCAGCGCCCCGACGAGCGTGTAGCCCGGCACGGTCTCCGGGACGACCAACATCACGCCTGCGCCGGTGAGCAGGAGCCCGCACCAGTGGGCCCAGGTCGCATACGAGCGCCGGCGCGTCACGTCGAGCCAGAGCCCGGCCGCGAGCCACGCGACGCCGAGCGGCAGCACGAACGCGGCGAGCTGTCGCCCGCTGAGCTCGTCGAGGATCTCGCCGAACACGAGCTCGGCCAGGTCGGCCGCGAGCACCGCCGTCGCAGCGGCGATGGGAACGAGGAGCAGCCGGTCGGGCCGCGCCGCGAACAGCAGCGCGGCGAACGCGAGCCCGACGAGCGCGATCGTCGTCAGGCCACGGTGCACCTCGCCGCTGTCGCTCGCGAGCTCCGGCCAGTACCCGGCGAGCTCCTGCACGGCGTACGTCGCCACGCCGACCCACGCGACGGCCACCGCCTCGAGCGCCTCGGCCGGCTCCACGAGGTCGCGCCGGCGCAGGATCTCGCTCGCGGCGAGGGACCCCGCGAGGTACAGGACGGCCAGCGCGAGCACGCCTGCGGCGCCGAGCCCGTCCCAGTAGATGACGAGGAGCGAGACCGATGCCGCGACGACGAGGAGGAGCCCGAGGTAGAAGGCGATCAGCGGCCCGAGCCCGAGCACGACGGGCCGCGCGACGCGCTCCTCGGCCTCGGCCGCCGCGAGCTCGTCCCACAGGCGCCGGATCTCCTCCGCGCCGTGCCCGTGCGCGGCCAGCCTGCGCTCGAACTCCTGCGACGTCAGGTCGAGATGGGAGGGGCTGCGGACAGGTAACCCAACGGCCATCGCGCACCTCCGGCGCTCACCGATCTCTCACCTCCATCACGCCACGTCTCGACACCCGGCGCATCGGGGTTTCGTGCACGATGGAAGCGGCTTTCCCACGCCCGGGGGAGCCTCAGAGGAGCTCGATCTCGCCGCTCTCCACGAGCCGTACGCCCGAGCCCTCGAGGATCACCTCGAGCCGGCCGTCGGCCGTGATCCGCCCGCCCGTGCCCTCGCCGACGCCCGTCCTGAGCGCGAGCCCGACGACCGCGTTGCGCCGTTCGAGCTCGGGCAGGAGCGCGGCGAGGCCGTCCCGCAGCCAGGCGTCGTAGGCCGGCTCGAGCTCGGCGAGCACGTCGGCGACGAGCGTCGCGCGGTCGTGTTCGCGGCCGGTCGCCGTCCGCAGCGAGCCGGCGGGCGGGCGGGTCGCCCGCGGCAGGCGCTCCGCCGGCTGGTTCACGTTCACGCCGACCCCGCAGACGACTGCGTCGTCGCGCGTCTCGAGGAGGATGCCCGCCACCTTGCGCCCGTCGAGCAGCACGTCGTTCGGCCACTTCACGAGGGCGTCGAGGCCGGTGGCCCGCTCGATCGCCCGTGCGACCGCGAGCGCGACGACGAGCGACAGCTGCGGCAGGCGTGGGCCGGGCGGCGGCCTGAGCAGGACGGAGCAGAGCAGCGCGTCGCCCGGCGCGTCCTCCCAGACACGGCCGCGCCGACCGCGGCCGGCCGTCTGGTGGTCGGTGACGGCGACGGCGCCCTCGGGGAGTCCCGGATCGCGCATCAGGTCCTGCGTCGAGGCGCACGTGTCGACGAACAGGTACGGCCGACCGAGGCGCCCGCGCAGCAGCGGGAGCACCGTGTCCGCGGCGAGCGTCACTCGTCCTCCGGCGGGCGCCGCGCTCTCTTCACCGACGCCCGCCGGCGCTTGCCCTCGAGCCGGCGGTCGACCGCCCCCTTCGTCGGCGTCGTCGCGACCCGCCGTCTCGGCACCTTGAGGCCCTCCGCGAGCTTCGCCGCGAGCCGCTCGAGCGCCAGTTCGCGATTCCGCGCCTGGCTGCGCTCGTCCTGGGCGACGGCACGGACGACCGGGCCGAGCCGTGCCCGTAGGCGATCCTTCTGCGCCTCGTCGAGCACGGTCGAGGCCTCGACGGCGAACACCGCCTCGACGCGCGTCTCCGCGGTGTTCGCGTGCTGTCCGCCGGGCCCCGACGAGCGCGACACCCGCAGCGTGATCTCGTCCAGAGGGATGGAGACGGAGCCGGTGACGCGAATAGACTCCTCGTGCATGGCCTGCATTCTCCTCGACATCGACGGCGTGCTCCACGTGTCGGGGGAGGCGATCCCCGGTGCCGCCGAGGCCGTGGCGCGGCTGCGGGACGCCGGGCACGCGCTGCGCTTCGTGACGAACAACTCCACGCGTCCGCGATCGCAGCTCGCGGACGACCTGCGGCAGCTCGGCATCGAGCTCGACGAGGACGAGCTGCAGACGACGCCGCGGGCGGCCGCGCGCGAGCTCGCGGGGAAGCGGGTGCTGGCGCTCGTGATGGCGGGGATCGTGCCCGACCTCGAGGGCATCGAGCTCGTCGGCCACGACGCCGACGCGGTGCTCCTCGGCGGCTGCGACGAGACGACCGAGCCGAACCAGGTCTTCAGCTACATGAACCTCGCGGGCGCGTTCGCGGAGATCATGGGCGGCGCCGACTTCTACTGCCTGCACCGCAATCGCTGGTGGCAGACGAGGCGCGGCCCGATGCTCGACGCGGGCGCGTTCGTCGCCGGGCTCGAGTACGCGACCGGGGTCGAGGCGACGGTGCTCGGAAAGCCGAGCCCCTCCTACTTCGCGGCCGCGCTCGACGCGCTCGACGCGGAGCCGGAGCTCACGTGGATGGTCACCGACGACCTCGAGGCGGACGTGCGCGGCGCCCAGGTGTTCGGGATGCGCACGGCGCTCGTGCGGACCGGGAAGTTCCGTCCGGACGCGCTCGAGGGCTCGAACGTCGTGCCCGAGGTCGTGCTCAGCTCGATCGCGCAGTTCCCCGACTGGCTCGAGCGCGCGACGTAGGGCGGAGGCGCGGGCGATCCCGATGGCAGTGCGGATCGGCACGGACCTGATCGAGATCGAGCGCATCCGCAGGGCGCTCGAGCGCCCCGGCTTCCGCGACCGCTGCTTCACCGCCGCCGAGCAGGCGTACTGCGAGGCCAAGCGGAACCCGGCGGAGAGCTACGCCGCGCGCTTCTGCGGCAAGGAGGCGGTCGGCAAGGCGCTCGGGTGCGGCGTGCGCTTCACGTGGAAGGAGATCGAGATCGTCGGGCCGCCGAAGCCGGGAGTGACGCTCTCCGGCCGCACGCTCGCCTATGCCGAGCGGGTCGGCATGACGGCGATCGACGTCTCCCTCACGCACTCGCACACGATGGCTGCCGCGACCTGCATCGCGAACCTCGAGGCTCCGCCGCCGGGGACGGGGTAGGGCGTGCTCGAGCCGCTGTACA
>NZ_DBNHWK010000037.1:0-33780 GCF_057140465.1 Gaiella sp. | reverse complement strand
GTGCTTGGGCGCGATGTCGGGCGTTCCGTCCGGCTCCAGCGTCGACACGAGCACGAGCGGCGAGACCGTGAACACGCGCTCGAACAGCGGCTCGTCCGAGGACAGCGTCAGGTTCATGGTCGTGCTCGGCACACCCCCAGTCAACGCCATGCCGCCGATCGCGGCATCGGCGGATCCGCCGATCGCCGTCCGCGCCTTCGCGGATAGCGCGTCATCCGCCGGGACCGCGGGCCGGCGCCGGTCGCACGTCCGTCGGCTCCCCTACCCCTGCTCCGCGCCGAGCTCGATCAGCGAGCACGTCGCCCCGACCGGATCGTCGATCACGGCCACTCGACCGTACGTGGCGTCGAACGGCTCGACGCAGACCGTGCCGCCGAGCTCCTCGACGCGCTCCGCCGCCTCGTCGGCGTCGGCGACGGCGAAGTAGGTCATCCAGTGCGCGGGGACGTCCCCCCACGAAGGGTCCATCTCCATGATCCCGGCGACCATGTTCCGACCGAGCCTCTGCACGTGGTACGCGAACGGCTCCTGCTCCTCTCTCGCCTCGAGCTCCTCCCGCTCCCAGCCGAAGACCGCGGTGTAGAACGCCTGCGCGGCCTCCACGTCCGGGGTCGTGAGCTCGTTCCACGTGAACGACCCGGGCTCGTTGACGAGGCCTGCTCCCCGATGGGCACCGGCCTGCCACACGCCGAAGACCGCACCGGCCGGGTCGGCCGCGGCGAGCATGCGCCCCGCGTCGAGCACGTCCATCGGCCCGGCGAGGACATCCCCTCCGGCGGCCTCGATCGCGCGGGCCGTGCGATCGACGTCGTCCGATGCGACGTACGTGCTCCAGGCCGGGCTCCTGCCCTCCGCGAGGGGGCCGAACCCGGAGACGTCGTGGCCGCGGAGCCTGAACATCCCGTACCCCCCGGCCTCCGGGCGGGGATCGTCCTCTGCCTCCCATCCGAAGAGCCCGCCGTAGAACGACCGCGTCACCTCGAGATCGGCCGAGCTGACGTCGACCCAGCACGGCGTGCCCGCGACGTACTCGTGCATCTCCGCCACCTGCGCCTCCTTCGTCCGCGTAGGGCCACCGTAGCGGGCGGCGGGGCGGCCCGCTCGACCGACCCCGCGCTCGGCCGGGCCGGATATCGTCGGCAGGGCATGCGCGACGTGCCGACGGCCCCGAACGCGGACGCGTACTGGGTGGAGCCCGGCCGCGTGCTCGCGGGTGCCTACCCCGGAGATCCGGACGCGACCGCCGCGCGGGAGCGGCTCGCAGGGCTCCGCGAGACCGGTGTGACGCTGTTCGTCGACCTGACCGAGCCGGACGAGCTCCTCGCACCGTATGCGCACCTGCTCGAGGGGGCCCGCCACGAACGACGGTCGATCCCGGACTTCGGGACGGCGTCGCAGACGCTGACGGCCGAGATCCTCGACCTCGTCGACGCCGAGCGTGCCGCGGGCGGCTGCGTCTACCTCCACTGCAGAGGCGGGATCGGGCGCACCGGCACGATCGTCGGCTGCTGGCTCGCGCGCCACGGGCTCGCCGACGGCGACCCGATCGCCCGGATCGCCGTCCTCCGCCGCGGGACGGCGGACGCGCTCGCGCCGTCGCCGCAGACGCCCGCCCAGCAGGAGCGCGTCCGGGACTGGAGGACGGGTGATTGACGCGAACGTCGTGGGCGCCGTGCTCGCCGGGGCGTGGCGACGGGACTCGGCCGTGCACGGGGAGGCGCACTGGCGCGCGGTCGCCGCGACGGGGCTCTCGCTCGCCGACGACCTGCCGGGCTGCGATCGCGAGGTCGTGTTCCTCTTCGGGCTGCTCCACGACACACGGCGGGTGAACGATCAGTTCGACCCCGACCACGGCCCCCGGGCCGCGACCTGGGCACGCGAGCTCTGGGCGGTCGCGGCGCTGCCGCTCGGCCACGAGCGGCTCGATCGCCTCTGCGAGGCGATCGCGCTGCACACGCGCGGGCTCGTGAGCGAGGACGCGACGATCGGCGCCTGCTGGGACGCCGACCGACTACACCTGCCACGCGTGTGGATCGACCCCGACCCCCAGCGGTTCTCGACGACGCTCGCCCGTGGCCCCGGGCCGCTCGCCGCCGCGGCCGAGCTCCGCGACGGCCCGCCGTCGTGGGACGAGCTGCTCGCGCTGGTCGGCTGACCCCGCCTCCTGCGTGACGAGGGTCGGCACGTGCGAGGATGGCCCGGTGCGCGTCCCCATCCCGACGGGGCTCTCGGGCCGCTCCCCCTGGCCCTCGGGCCGACCCCGTCCCGGCCGTTCGTCGAGGCCGCGGGCGTCGACCCCGTGGGGGTGACGACGGCGTGGACCCGCGGGAGCCCGCTCCGCGTGGACGCGCTCGCGGCGGGCGTCGACGACCCCGAGGGGCTGGTCGGGCTCCTCGCGCCGCGATGAAGCGCCTCCACGTACTGCGGCACGCCAAGTCGTCGTGGGACGACCGGTCGCTCGCGGACCACGACCGCCCGCTCGCGCCGCGCGGCCGCAGAGCGGCCTCGCGCATGGCGCAGTGGATCGCCGAGCACGACGTCCGGCCGCAGCTCGTGTGCTGCTCGACCGCCGTGCGGGCGCGCGAGACCCTCGACCGCATCCTCCCGTCGCTCGGCGACGTCGCAGTGCGACAGGAGCCGTCCCTGTACATGGCCTCGGTGGAGGGCCTGCTCGACGTCGTGCGGGAGCTCCCCGACGTGGACGAGGTGATGCTCGTCGGGCACAACCCGGGGCTCGAGGCGCTCACCGTGCTACTCGCGAGGCCCTCCGCAGAGCGCGACCGTGTCCACGAGAAGCTGCCGACCGGGGCGCTCGTGACGCTCGAGCTGGCGGTCGACGCGTGGGCGCGCGTCGACGCCGGGGCGGGGACGATCTCGACGCTCGTGCTCCCGCGCGAGCTCGACTGACGTGGGTCAGCGCGGGCCCGGCGGGCGGATGTGGAACGCCATCAGGATCGCGTCGACGTCCTCCGTCCCGCGGGCGTAGTGACCGACGCGGATGCCCTCACGGACGAAGCCGAACGAGTCGTAGAGTCGGAGCGCGGGCTCGTTCCACGGGAAGACGTGGAGCTCGAGCTTGCGCACGCCCGCCCCCCGTGCCCAGTCGACCGCCTGCTCGAGCAGGGCCCAGCCGATCCCCTGCCGACGGTACGGCGCCGCGACCATCAGCCCGAGGTCTGCGACGTGCTGGCTCGCAGCGTGGACGTCACGCGAGAGCGAGAGCCGACCCACGACCTCGCCGGCGACCTCGGCCACGTAGACGGCGGCGTCCGGATGGTGCCGGACGGCGCGCAGGTAGCGACGCTCGTCGCCGACCGCGCGCCACGTGTCGGTCGTGAGCAGGAAGTCCCCCGGCTCGGCCCCCACCTGCTCCGCGAGCGCGACGAGCCGCTGGGCGTCGCCGGGTTCGGCACGACGGATCCTCACGCGCGGACGACCATCCCGGTGCCGCCGCGCCGCGGGTCTCCGGCGGCGGCGAGCTCGTCGGAGTCGAGCATCTCGACGGCCGAGACGCCGCCGAAGTAGAGGTTGAGCCCCGCCCAGCCGACGACCTCGTGACCCTCGGCGGCCAGCCGCTCGGCGACCCGCAGCGCCCATCCGCCTTCGAGGTGCACGCTGCCCTCCTCGGTGTGCAGTCGAGGCCGGTCGATCGCGTCGCCGACGGTCAGGCCCTGCGCGATCACCGAGGCGATCACCTGGACGATCGCCCCGGACAGGCGCACCGACCCCGCGCTGCCGAGCACGAGACGCGGCCGGCCGTCCGCGAGCACGAGCGTGGGCGTCATCATGCTCGCGAGCCGCGTCCCCGGTTCGTGCGAGCCGTGACCGACGACGTCGACCTCGCCGAGCATGTTGTTGAGCTGGAACCCGTGGCGGAACACGCCGGATCCGGAGCCGAGCGTCGAGGAGACGCCGACCGCGTTCCCGTCTGCGTCGACCACGGACACGTGCGTCGTCCCGGTGAGCCGGCTCCCGGGAGCGAAGCCTCCGTAGCCGGCGCTGAGCGCTGCCACGAGGCGCAGCGCCTCCTCCGGGGTGCCCGGCGGCCCGCCCACCCCGCCCTGCTCGAGCTCGGCGAGCGCCCGCGCGACGACCGCCCCGCCCCGCGACGGCTCGGGGGTCGTGAACACCTCCCTGCCGAGGAACCCGACGCGGTCCGGCACGCGCTCCTCGACCGCGTATGCGTGCAGGTCGTCGGCGAGCTCGGGGACGACCTCCGCGATCGCGTCGGCGCCGCGGTCGCGGATCGCCTCGAGCGTCGGGGCGAGCCCGGCCGTGACGACACGGTCACGCCGGCCGTAGATCCGGCGGCCCGCCTCCTCGCGTCGGAGGATCGGCGTGAGCACTGTGTGGAGGAACGCCTGCGCCTCGTTGATCTCGACGCCGTCGTTCGCGAGGTCGATCGCGGGCTGTGCGATCACGTCCCAGTCGAGCCTGCCGTGTGAACGGTGGGCACGCTCGAGCCCCTTCACCAACCCGGGCACGGCGACCGTCCCCGGGCCGATGCGAAACGTCTGCGTCGAGGCGTCGGCGAAGTCGACGACCACGACCTCGACCTCGCCCAGCAGGCGCTGCGGAACCGCGAAGAACGCGTCGTAGACCACGGGCTCCGCGTCGCGGCCCGCGACGAGGAGGAACCCTCCCGCGGCCGGGCCGGTCAGCGGGCCCTCCGCCGCGAACGACGCGAGCACCGCCGCGACCGCGGCGTCGACCGCGTTCCCGCCCGCGGCCAGGACCTGGGCACCCGCCGCTGCGGTGCGCGGATGGCCGGCTGCGATCGCCCCTCGCACACGGAGAGCCTACGGGCTTCCTCCCCCGCCGATCGGACGCGACCGACGCCGCCCACGAGGACGACCGGGGCAGCAGCGCCTCCTCCGGTCGCGTGGCGCATCGCCTACCGTGCAGGACGGGGCCGGATCCGCCGCGGGGATCGGCGACCTCCGCAGAGGTCCGGCTGGTGCGAGCCCCTAGCGGAGGAAGCCCGGGAGCTCGCCGTCGTCCGTCCGGCGACCGGTCGACCGCTCCTCGCGGAACGACGGGCCGAGGGCGGGTCGGCGAGACCCGCCGAGGCCGGTCGCGATCACCGTCACCCACACCTGTCCGCTGAGACGCTCGTCGACAGTCGCGCCGAAGATGAGGTTGGTGTCGTCCGTCGCTGCCTGGCGCACGACCTCCGCGGCCTCGTCGACCTCGAGGAGCGTGAGGTCCTCGCCGCCGGCGATCGAGAGGATGATGCCCCGGGCTCCCACGACTTCGGCGTCGATCAGGGGCGAGCGCAACGCACGCTCGGCCGCCTGCCGCGCCCGGTCGTCGGGCGCATCGCTGTAGCCGATCCCCATCAGCGCGGAGCCGGCGTCGGCCATCACGGTGCGGACGTCGGCGAAGTCGAGGTTGATCAGGCCCGGCATCGTGATCAGGTCACAGATCCCCTGCACGCCCTGGCGGAGCACGTCGTCGGCGATGCGGAACGCATCCACCATCGACGTCGAGCGGTCGAGGATCTCGAGCAGCCGGTCGTTGGGGATCGAGATCACCGTGTCGCACTCCCGTCGGAGAGCCTCCACGCCGCCCTCGGCCGCCGTGCGCCGTCGCGTGCCCTCGAACCCGAAGGGCGTCGTCACGATGCCGACGGTGAGCGCGCCGAGCTCGCGCGCCGCCCGCGCGATGACCGGCGCGGCGCCCGTTCCCGTTCCGCCACCCTCGCCCGCGGTGACGAACACGAGGTCGGAGCCGCGCAGGGCGGCGCGAATCTGGTCGAACGCCTCCTCTGCCGCCATGCGCCCCGTGTCGGGATCGGCGCCGGAGCCGAGCCCCTGCGTGAGCTTCTCCCCGATGTGGATCTTCACGGGAGCGTCGCAGAGCGCGAGCTGCTGCATGTCGGTGTTGACGGCGACGAAGTCGACCTGGGCGATCCCGGCATCGATCATGCGGTTGACGGCGTTGATGCCGCCCCCGCCCACGCCGACGACCTTGATCACGGCGAGGTAGGAGCCGAGATCCCCGGTGGGGGCCACGTTCAGCCTCGGCGCGCCTTCCGGCATCGCCGCGACGAAGCGGCTCGCCGGGGGCTGGTACGGCGGCTCGCGCGGCCCTTCGTCCTTCGTCTCCTCCCGGGTCGGCGTCGGCACGGCGGCCCCGTGGCGGGCCGTCTCGGCCTCCGGCGTCCCGGGGACGTCCTCGTCGACCTCGAGCACGTGCTCCACGGTCGCCTCGAGCGAGATCGCGCGACGGCGCTCCTCGTCGCTGTCGGCGGGCTCGAGCGCCATCGTCTGCTGCTCGTCCGCCGCCGCCTCGGCCGTCTCGTTCGCCTGGTCGGTCGCCGTCTCGTCGGCCGGCTGCTCGGGCTGCTCGGGCTGCTCCGGCTGCCCGCGCTGTGCCGCCTCGGTCGCACGGAAGAGCTCGGCGAGCGGGCCCTCGCGCATGCTCGCCCGCTTACGCGCCACCTGTCGCCCCCTTCGAGACGATCTCGCGCGCCAGCTCCCGGTACGCCTCGGCCGCGGGCCCCTCCGGGTCGTACTTCAGCACCGACGATCCCTTCACGGGCGCCTCGGCGTAGCGCACCGTCTTCCGGATGCGGGTCGCGTAGACGAGGTCACCGAAGTTCTCGGACAGGATCTCGATCGCCTCGCGCGAGTGGAGCGTCCGGCCGTCGAACATCGTGGGCACGATCCCCTCGACGCTCACGCTCGGGTTGAGGTTCTCGCGCACCATGGCAAGGGTGTTCTCGAGCTGCACGAGGCCACGGAGGGAAAGGTACTCGCACTGGACGGGGACGATCACCCCGGTCGCGGCGACGAACGCGTTGATCGTGAGGAGCCCGAGCGACGGCGGCGTGTCGATCAGGATCCAGTCGTACCGGTCGCGGACCTCGACGAGCGCCTTCTCGAGCGCTCGCTCGCGACCGATGAGCGCCGACAGCGCGAGCTCGGCCCCGGCGAGGTCGATCGAGGCGACGGCGAGGTCGACCTCCGCGGTGGCGATCACGTCCGAGATCGGGATGCGATGCACGAGGACGTCGAACATCGACTTCTCGATCACGTCGGGGTTCATGCCCTGGCTCATCGTCAGGTTGCCCTGCGGATCGAGGTCGATGAGGAGCACGCGGTCGCCGAGCTCGCGCAGCGCGACTCCGAGGTTGAGCGTGGTCGTCGTCTTGGCGACCCCGCCCTTCTGGTTCGCGAGCGCGAGCACGCGCGTCGCGCTGGCCGTCTGCGTGAGAGGGGCGGCTGCCGGCGCGAAGACGGGCGCGGGCGACGGCTGCGGCGGCGTCTCGTCGGTGCCCGCGTCGCCCGGGAGCCGCGCGTCGTCGATCGCCGGATCGGCGGCCACGGGCTCGTCCGCGATCGGCTCGGGGATCACGGGCTCGTCGAACACGCGGTCGGGCTCGCTCACGCCGACGTCCTCCTGGTCGGGGACGACCGTGTCGTCGGAGTGCCGGCCCGAGCGCGGCAGCAGGCGGATGAGACCCATGACGTGGCCGTGTTCACCACGGTCCCCGGCTTTCCTTCACGTCGGATCAGTCCTCGCCGTCCCAGTAGTCGAGTTGCGCGAGACGGCCGATCACGCCGACTCCGCGCAACGACACCTTGCCTGAACGGGGGTAGTACGTGATGTCGTTCGGCTCTCGCGTGCCGTACGCGAGCACGCTCATGCCCCGGTCGCCCGCTCGCAGCGCGGTCGCCCTCCCGGTGCCCGGCCGCTGCGCAACCGTGCTGCCGGCACGGAGAGCGTGCTCCTCCTCGCCGCCCGGGAAGCGCTCGGGCTCCGTCTCGGCGCGGGGGTGCGGCCAGACGAGAAGGCTGCCGTCGCCGTCGAGGACGACGAAGATCTCCTCTTCGGCGGAGTGGGCGTGCGGCGGATTCATCAGCTTGCCCGGCTCGACGTCGTAGAGCTTGAGCCCGGTGCGCTCGGAGCCGGCGGCGCGACCGAGGTCCCGCGCGCGCCGGGCGACCGTCGCGCCCGTCCGCGTCGTCGCGTCGACCTCGTCGACGTGCACGATGCGCTCCGGGGGTGGCGAGAGCTCGGTGCCCTCGGTCGCGCCGACGGCAGCTTCCCTCGCCCACGGGTGATCCTCGGGGGCGCCCTGGAGCACCCATGTCGGACCGAGCCAGGAGACGCCGGCCCGCGGCAACAGCGTGTTCGCGGCATAGCTGCGCTGTCCGAACGCGAGCACGTCGAGGCCGTCCTCCCCCGCCTGCAGGGTGTGGGCGTGCTCGAGCGCTCGGTGCACGAGGCAGTCACCTGCCCGGACCGCGTACCCCTCGATCCCGTCGCCCGCGTCCTGCACCGAGACGCCGCTCCCGGCGAGGACGACGAAGATCTCCTCTTCCCGCCCCTCGAGGTGGAGGGGTGTCGACCACATTCCCGGATCGATGCGGATGCGCTGGACTCCGACCATGTCGGAGTGGCTCCCGGTGAGGGATGTCCACTCCGCCGCGATGTGCCCTCGCTCCCGCCGGACGCCCTGGAGCTCGTCCCAGTGGGTGATCACGCTTCGATCATGTCACGCGCGAGCGACTCCCGCAGCCGCGCGACGGCCGACCGGCCGGCATCACCTCCCTCGATCTGCGCCCACTCCTCGGCCTCGTGGACGAGGGCACGCAGCTCCTCGAGCAGCTCCGTCGGGTCTGCGTGCGCCCGCTGCATCGACTCGATCCGCTCGAGCCGCTCGAGAACGCTGCGTGCCTCGTCCACGCTGTCACGCTAGCCCCGGGGCGGTCACGCGACAGCGTCGCGTCTGTGCCACGTCTGCGCCGGACGGCGACGTCAGGCGGCCCGCGGCGCCGACGAGCCTCTCCTCGCCGTGCGCGCGATCTCGCGCAGCATCCCGCCGAAGACGTACGCGTGGAGCGGCCAGATCGCGTACCAGTACGCGAGGCCGAGCAGCCCCGCCGGCTCGAAGACCGCGGTCTGCGTGATGGTCGACCCTCCGGAGTCCGCCTCCGTGACCTCGAACTGCAGCCACGCTCGCCCTGGCATCTTCATCTCGGCGACGAGCCGCAGGATGCGGTCGGGCTCGTACGCCTCGACCCGCCAGAAGTCGACGGTGTCGCCGGGGCGAAGGGTGTGCGGGTCCCGCCGGCCACGCCGCAGGCCCGGACCGCCGAAGAGGCGGTCGAGGATGCCACGGGCGGCCCACAGCCCCGACCCCTTGTACCAGCCGTTCTCGCCGCCGATGCGGCGGATCGGAGCGAACGCCTGGGCGGGCGGGCACGGGACGTCCCGCGAGCGCGAGTCCACGAGCCGGGAGCCGACCCGGACTCCCCCGTACGAGCGCTCCGGGAACGCCTCGTCCGACCAGCGGGTCTCGGCCATCTCCCGCTCCTCGTTGGCCAGGGCGCGCTCGATCGCGTCGCTCGCGCTTCGCGGACGGACGTCGAAGACGGCGAGCGCGCGCCGGTCGTGCACGATCGTCTCGTTGCGCAGCGAGTCCACGAGCTTCCGGCCGACACCCGCGTAGACGGGCGTCACGAGCCAGAGCCACAGGCTGGAGAGCCGCGGCGAGAGGACCGGGACCGGGATCATGAGCCGGGTCAGGCCGCGCTGCCGCGCATACTCCCGCATCAGGTCGAGGTAGCGGACGACGTCGGCGCCGCCGATCTCGAAGAGCTCGCCGCCGTCGGGCTCGTAGTCGAGCGCGGCAACGAGGTAGGCGAGCAGGTCCTCGATCGCGATCGGCTGTGTCCGCGATCGGACCCACCGGGGCGTCACCATCACCGGCAGTCGTTCGACGAGCGAGCGGATCATCTCGTAGGACGCGCTTCCCGAGCCGATGACGATCGCGGCGCGGAACTCGACCGTCGGAACGCCACTGGCACGAAGGATCCGGCCGACCTCCTGGCGCGAGGCGAGATGGCTCGAGAGCACGCCCTCGCCGAGCCCACCGAGGTACACGATCTTCCGCACCCCCTTGGTGCGGGCCGCCTCGACGAACGCGTTCGCGGCCTCACGATCCGCTTCGTCGAAGGGCCGTGGTGAGCTCATCGAGTGGACGAGGTAGTAGACGGTCTCGACGCCCTCGAGCGCAGGCGGGATCGTCTCGGGGCGGAGCACGTCGCCCTGGACGACCTCCGTCCGGGGCCCGACGCGCCCGGCGAGGAACTCGGGGCGCCTCGAGAGGCAGCGAACCCGCTCTCCCCGCTCCTCGAGCACGCGGAGCAGCCGTCCGCCGACGTACCCGGTCGCGCCCGTGAGGAGGATCATCCCGGTGATGGGCTGAGCGTACTCATGGGGCGACAGGTGTCACGCGACGAGGTGCTCGCGGGTCGGCGCCTCGCGCTGTCCGAGGAGCACGCCGTCGAGGAGCTGCGCGAGCGTGACTCGGTCGCCGTGGCGCAACGCCCCGACCAGCACGCGGCGAACGAGGTCGGCCGCCTGTGCGGAGTCGTCACGCTCCGCGAGCGCTGCGAGAGCGGTGTGCACCCGGCCACGGAGCGCCGGATCGTCTTCGAGCAGGACCGGCGCGCGGAGCACCCACGCGTCCCCGAGCACTGCCGCCAGCGCCGCCCGGAGCTGCTCCGACCGGAACGGGTCCTGCTGGAAGAGCGAGAGCTCCCACCGATCGAGCGCCTCGGCGAGGGTCGCATCGGCGTCCGCCAGCCCGAGCCGCGCGAGCAGCTCGCCGGCGAGCGCCCCGCGGAAGGGATCGAGGCGCGTCGGCTCCCCGGGCGGCTGCGTGGCGGCGATCGGGAGCACCGGCCGAATACCGTACGGGCGCCCGTCGAGCGTCTCGAAGAGCACCGGGCCCGCGGCGAGCGGCGCGGCGGTGGCGAGCCTCAGAGCCGAGACGGCGTCCGCGATCTCCGCCGGAGCATCGGGCGCGTCCTCGTCCGGGCCGAGCGCGGCCCGCAGCTCGGCGACGCAGTAGCGGTCCGGATCGCGGCCGAATCCGTCCGGGAGCAGCCTGCGCGCCTCCGGCCAGTGACGTGCGAGCTCGCCGTCGGCCGCGGCCCGAACGCGCATCGAGGGGCCGAGGTCGATCGCCGCCCCCACCGAGAGGCCGACGAGCGGGGCGGCCGCGGCGTACGTCCTTCGCTCGCCGAACAGCGAGCGCTCGAGCTCGGCGTAGGCGCGGGTGAACACGTCGTCGTCCCAGTCGAAGCCGCCGCATCCCTCGGCGGTGCGCACCAGCAGGTCGAGGAGGACGGTGCGGTAGAGCGCGTCGTCCTCGTCGGGCGTCGGGCCGGCGTGTGCACGCGCATAGATCGCGGCCGCGGGCTCCCGCCGGAGCTCGTCGAGCGCGAGGGTGGCGTCGTCGCGCACGCGGAGGTGGGACGACCTGGCCTCGATGAAGTCGCGGACGAGGGGCCGGTACTCGTACAGCGAGGGGCCGTCGCGGCCGACGTGCTCCTCGAAGGCGAAGGGGAGGGAGTCACCCGCCTCGTCGAGCTCACGAACCAGGTAGGCGAAGGCGCCGAGGGTGAAGGAGCGAAGCGTCGCCGCGAGGTGAGGAGCGCGGACGGTCACGGTCCTCGGTACGCGACCGAGCGCCGGATTCCTCGCTGCGCGCGCCGACCGGCGTCAGTCGACCGCGCCCGACGAGCCACGGCGCTCCCCGCTCCCGGCTCCCGCGTCTACGGCTCGACGGACGATTCGCCGCGCTGGCAGCGGTCGCACCAGTAGGCCGTCCGGTTCGCCTCGCCGAGCCCCCCGGAGCGGATCGGCGCGGCGCACCGTCGGCACGGGCGGCCGGCCCGCCGGTAGACGTTGCGCAGGGGGCGCGTCCCGGTGACGGCGGCCCGCATCGACCGGCGTGCCCACTCCAGAGCGACGAGGAGCTCGTCGTCGGTCGCGGCGTCCACCGGGAGCCACGGCGAGAGGCGCGCCTGCCACAGCATCTCCGCCATCCACATGTTCCCGATGCCTGCGACGACGCGCTGGTCGAGCAGGGCCTCGCCCACGGGGCGGGACGCCTCCCTGCCGCGAAGCCGTCGCGCGAGGGCGGCGAGGTCCGCCCCCTCCGCGAGGAGGTCGGGCCCGAGCGTCTCCACGGGCCCCTCGCCGAGCGCGAGCACGGGCCCGTTCCACTGCACCGCCTCCCAGTCCCTGCCTCGCAGGACGAGCCACGGGCGGCCGGACCGCGGTGAGCCGCGCCGCTCGACACGCCACCGCCCCGACATGCGCAGATGACTGCGGACGGTGACGCCGCCGTCGAAGCGGAGCAGCAGGTGCTTGCCCACCGCCTCGACACCTTCGAGCACCCGACCGTCGATCGCCGCCGCGACTCCGGTCGCCGCCGCGCGAGGATGCGGCGACTCCGCCGCGACCCGGTCGCCGACGAGCACCTCCAGGCGGGCGGCGACGCGGTGGACCGCGTCACCCTCGGGCATTGCTCCGCCGGCTCGATGAGCTACGATTTGTCCAGATTATGTCCACGCTCTTGAACATCTCAGCGATCGCGCGCCGAACGGGTGTCGCCGCAGACACCCTGCGCAAGTGGGAGCAGCGGTACGGCGTGCTCGAACCGCAGCGTACTGCCGGTGGGCAGCGACGCTACACCGAGCAGGACGTCGCCCGTGTCGAGTGGCTGCGCGACCGCCTCGCAGAGGGATGGCGCATCGGGGAGGCGGCGCGCGTCCTCCGCTCCGGGAGCGCCCCCGCGCTCAGCGAGCCGGCCGACCTCCGGGACGCCCTCGTCGCCGCGACCGCCGCCGAGGACCCGCTCACGGTCGGCGCGCTGCTCGATCAGGTCTTCGCGACGCTGCCACTCGACCGCGCGTTCGTCGAGGTGGTCTCCCCCGCCCTGCGCGATCTCGGCGACGCGTGGCGCCGGGGCGACCTGACGATCGCCGAGGAGCACTCCTTCACGTCGAAGGTCCGGTCGCGCCTCGAGGAGCTGCTCGCGGAGGATCGGCCGGCGGTACGGGGAATCGCGGTGCTCGCGTGCGCCCCGGGAGAGCAGCACGAGCTCGGTCTCCTGATGCTCGCGGTGATGCTGCGCGCGGACGGCTGGCGCGTCGAGTACCTCGGCCCGTCGATGCCCGTGGAGGAGACGGTCGGGTTCGCCGTCGCCGTCGGCGCCTCGCTCGTCTGCCTCAGCGCAGGCCAGGAGCAGACGGCGGCCGAGCTCACGACGGCGCTCCAGCGGCTCGATCGCGCGGGGCTCCCGACGATCGCGCTGGGCGGCGCCGGCGTCGACGCGTCGATGGCGCGCTCGCTCTCGGCCGTGTACGCGAACGGCGAGCTCACTGCGACCGTCGCCCGACTGCGCGAGGCCGGGCAGGCATGAGCCGCGCCCGGCGGGCCGCGATCGCGGGAGCGTCGGCGGCGACCGTGTGGTCGCTCGTCGAGCCGGTCGACCGGCGTGTCTTCCGCTTCCCGTACTCGGACGTCGCCCTCCTCGGCAAGGCGGTCACGCGGGGGCCGCTCTGGCGGCCCCTGGGCCTGGTCGCGCACGCGGCGAACGGCGCCGCGGCCGGCGTCCTCTTCGAGCGCGTCGACCGGCGCGTCGGCGGCAGCACGATGCGGAACGCCGTCGCCTTCGCGATGGTCGAGCACCTCGCCCTCTACCCGCTGACGGCGCTCACCGACCGCTACCACCCTGCCCGCGGCGACGTCGAGCTCCCCCCGCTCTCGCGCTCGCCCCGCGGCTTCGCGCAGGCGACGTTCCGCCACCTGCTGTTCGGCGTCGTCCTCGGCGCGCTGCTGCGACGGCCACGGCCCTAGTCGCAGCCGGGCGCACGAGCGGGCGCCGCACGCCGGGGCCGCGCGGAGAGCCGGCGACACCGGCGACCGGCTGCTAGAGCGCCCCCTCGTCGAGGCGGGCGAGCACGACCTGCGCGCGGGTGCGCACCTCGTCGAGGTCGGGGAGGCGCTCGAGCGCCCAAACCTGACGGGCGACGCGGTGGTTGCCCGCGAGCAGCTCCCGGTGGCGATCGAGAAAGCTCCAGTACAGCGTCGTGAAGGGACAGGCGTCCTCCCCGACCCGTTCGCGGTGCGCGTAGGCGCACGACCGGCAGTGGTCGCTCATGCGGTCGATGTAGTTGCCGCCCCCGGCATACGGCTTCGTCGCCATGCGCCCACCGTCCGCGTACAGCGCCATCCCGATCACGTTCGGGAGCATCACCCACTCCGCGCCGTCGACGAACGAGGCGTGCATCCAGTCGACGAGCTCCGTCGGACGCACGCCCGCGAGCAGGCAGAGGTTGCCGAGCACCATCAGCCGCTGGATGTGATGCGCGTACGCACGGGCGTGAACGCCCTCGAGCGCGCTCCGCACGCACCGCATCCGGGTGGGCGCGCCCGTGAAGAGCGGAGGCAGCGGGCGCGCCGCCGACAGCGCGTTCGCGTCGCGGTACTCCGGCATCCACAGCCAGTAGACGCCCCACACGTACTCCCGCCACCCGAGCACCTGGCGGAGGAGCCCCTCCGCCGAGGCGAGCGGCACACGACCGCCACGGTAGGCCTCTTCGATCCGCTCGCACACCTCGCGCGGGTGGAGCAGGCCGAGGTTGAGGGACGAGGAGAGCAGGGTGTGGCGCAGCCGCCACTCCCCCGTCAGCATCGCGTCCTGGTACGGGCCGAACCCCGGCAGGACCTCCTCGACGACGTGGTCGAGCAGGCGGAGAGCGTGCGCGCGATCGGTCGGCCACAGACCCACCGGCTGCTCGCCCCAGGCCGTCGCGGGGAGGCGCGCGAGGACCTCCTGATCGAGGTCGTCCCGCGGCGCGATCGGGGGGCGCGGCCAGTCGTGCCCCTCGCGCGGGGGGCGCTGGCGGTTCTCCGCATCGAAGCTCCACTGCCCTCCGACGGGCTCCTCTCCGTTCATCAGGAAGCCGAAGCGACGCCGCTGTGCCCGGTAGAAGTCGCCCAGGCGCAGCGTCGACCGGCCGCCTGCCCAGTCGGCGAACTCCTCGTGGTGGCAGAGAAACCGGTCGTCGCGGACGACGACACATCCCAGCCGCTCCGCCGTGCGACGCGCGTCCCAGGACGTGGGCTCGGCGACGCGGACGAGGTCGGGCCGACGCTCGGCGATGTGGTCGCGGACGCCGTCGGCGAGCGAGGGAGCAGGCCTCACGTCGACGTCGAAGCCCTCCTCGCGCAGCGCGTGCGCGAACCGACGCATCGCCGTGAGCACCAGGTGGAGGCGTTGGCGATGCCACGGGCGTGACCGCACGAGGCGGTCGCTCTCGACGAGGAGGACCGTCGTGTCGCCCGGCTCGGCGTCGCGGAGGGCACCACCACGGCGTGCGAGCTGGTCGCCGAGGACCCAGACGGTCTCAGCCACGACCGGCCGGCGGTGCCGTCACGATCGGATCACGACCCGACGCGGGCCGACGAGGAACCCGGCATCGACGAGAAGGGCGAGCGCCTCCGTGTCGGTGATCGGGCTCCCGTCGAAACGCTCGACGGCGAGCCTGCGGCCACGCGCGCCCCGGACCCAGCCGACCAGCGCGGCGATCGCGGGTCGCAGCCACGTCTCGTCCGGATCCCTGAGGGGCACGAGTGAGCGTCCGCCCCGCTCCACGAAGAGGGCCGCTTCGCCGTCGAGGAGGACGACGTGGGCTCCGGCGACGCGCGCGGCCCTCGCCCCTGCCCGCTTCGGCCAGGGGAGCACGGCACCGTAGGGCTGCGCCGGGTCGGCCGCCGCCAGCACGAGCGCCTCCGGCTCGTCGTCGCTGCCTCCGACACGCCGCTCACGCAGTCGCTCGACGGCGCCGGGGAGCGCGAACTGGGCGCCCCCGAGGCCCTCCACGAAGTAGCCGCGCCGGCACTGGCCGATCGTCTCGAGCCGGCGCAACTCGGCGTAGACCGCGCCGTACCCACCGGCGATCCCCTCGGCGCGGACGCCGTCGCGCGTGACGATGCCCTGCCGCTCGAGGAGCAGCTCCGCGAGCGCGCGACGGTCCGGCGGCTCCGGGAACAGCCGCGCCGCGAGCGACCAGCGGCCCGCCGTCGCCGTCTGCCCGCTCGAGCGGGAGCGCGTGAACCGCCGGGCCGGACGCTCGGCCTTCGGGACGCCGTAGCGGCGAGCGGAACGCAACGGGGCCCACGCGTCGTTGGTCACCTCGCCGTTCCAGACGAGCTCCCAGAGCGCAGCCAGCGCATCGCTCGCCTCGAGCCCGGTGGCGAGCAGGAGATCGGTCCAGAACTCGGCGCTCCGTCCGAGCGCGGAGCGGATCGCGTCGCAGGACGCGCCGGACAGCGGCTCCGACGACGCGGGCGGCCCGAGCACCGGCGCGTCGTCCCGGAAGAAGCAGGCGACGCGATCGAGGCCGGCGCCGACCCACACGAGCTCACCCGACGCGCAGAGGGCGTCCAACCAGGTCGGCTGGTACCCGGGGACACGGCTCGGCAGGAGCTCCGACTCCCACAGCGAGACCGGGAGGGCGATCCCCTGGAGGGGGACGAGCGCCTCCCGCAGGGTCGCCCGGCGGCCGATCCCGTGCCATGCCGGCAGGAACCGCGCGAGCGCGGCCTGCTCGGCCGGCTCGACCTCCCGACGCAGCACGGCGAGCGAGGCGCGGCGGATCCTGCGCAGGACGTCCGGGTCGCACCATTCCCGCTCGACTCCTCCGGGTCGGAGCTCGCCCCGCACGAGGAGGTCGCGCGTCTCGAGCGCGGCGAGGGCCTCGTCGACGTCCCGCGCGTCGAGGCCGTAGCGTCCGGCGGCCTCCCCCGTCGTGAACGGGCCGCGCGAGCGCGCGTACCGGCGCAGGAGGCGCTCCAGCGGGTCGTCGACCGGCTCCAGGAAGGCCGCGGGGAGCCCGCCGGGCGGGACGACCCCGAGCGCGTCCCGGAAGAGCCCGGCGTCCTCGACGGCGACGAGCACCTCGCCCGTCGCGAGCCGGACCCGGATCGCCCGTCGCTCCCGGATCAGGGTTTCGGCCAGGCCGGGGTCGTGCTCGTCTGCGCCGAGGTCGCCGACCCGGCGCAGCAGGTCGTGGAGCTCGTCGGCGTTCCGCGGCGCCCTCCGGAGCGACGCCTCGACCTCCGCGACGGCGTCGGCGTCGAGCAGGTCGCGGAGCTCCTCCTGGCCGAGCAGCTCGCGGAGCAGCTCACGGTCGAGGGCGAGGGCCTGTGCGCGGCGCTCGGCGGCCGGCGTGTCGTCCTCGTACATGTACGTCGCGACGTAGTCGAACATGAGCGACGCCGCCATCGGCGACGCGGACGCGGTGTCGGCCTCGACGAGGTCGAGCTCGCGGGAGCGGAGACCGGCGAGGACGCCGCGCAGCGCAGGCAGGTCGAAGACGTCCTGGAGGCACTCCCGGTAGGTCTCGAGCACGATCGGGAACGAGCCGTACCGGCGCGCCACCTGGAGCAGGCTCTGCGCCTTGAGCCGCTGCTGCCAGAGCGGCGTGCGCTGTCCCGGCCGGCGACGCGGGATCAACAGGGCGCGGGCCGCGTTCTCCCGGAAGCGCGCGCCGAAGAGCGCGCTCTGACCGAGCTCCTGAACGACGAGCTCCTCGATCTCCTCGGGACCGATCGCGAGGTCGTCGAGCGACGGGACGGCGTCGACGTCGGGGAGGTGCAGGGCGATGCCGTCGTCCGACCACAGCGACTGCACCTCGAGGCCGAGCGCATCGCGGAGCCTGGCGCCGAGCGCGAGCGCCCAGGGCGCGTGGACGCGGCCGCCGAACGGCGTGAGGATGCAGATGCGCCAGTCGCCGATCTCGTCGCGGAAGCGCTCGACCACGATCGTGCGATCCGAGGGCACCGCCCCCGTGCTCCGGGCCTGCTCGCGGAGGAACGTGAGGAGGTTTGCCCGCGCGAACGCGTCGAGGTGGTACTCGCCGGCGAGGCGCTCCAGCGCCTGCTCGTCCGGGAGCGCCTCGAGCTCACGTGCCGCCGCGCCGATCCGCGCCCCCAGCTCGTAGGGGCGGCCGACGCCCTCGCCCTTCCAGAAGGGCACCGCGCCGGGAACGCCGGGCGCCGGGGAGACGAGCACGCGGTCGCGCGTGATCTCCTCGATGCGCCAGGTGGAGGCGCCGAGCATGAACGTCTGCCCCTCACGCGCCTCGTAGACCATCTCCTCGTCGAGCTCGCCGACCCGGCCCCCACCGTCCACCTGGAAGACGCCGAAGAGTCCGCGATCGGGGATCGTGCCCGCGTTCGTGACGGCGAGGCGACGCGCCGCCGAGCGGCCCCGGACGACGCCGGCGGTGCGATCCCAGACGATCCTCGGACGCAGCTCGGCGAACTCGTCGGACGGGTAGCGCCCCGCCAGCATGTCGAGGACGTTCTCGAGCTGCTCGCGCGACAGGTCCGCGAACGGATACGCACCGCGCACGAGCTCGTGGAGGTCGTCGACGGCGACCTCCACGTCGGCGCAGATCGCGACGACCTGCTGGGCGAGCACGTCCAGCGGGTTCCGCGGGATCCGCGTCTCCTCGATCTCGCCCAGGCGCATCGCGCGCGCCACGACCGCGCACTCGAGCAGGTCGGCCCTGAACTTCGGGAACAGGCGCCCCTTCGAGGTGGCGCCGAGCTCGTGCCCCGCCCGTCCGACGCGCTGCAGCCCGCGGGCCACCGACTTCGGGCTCTCGACCTGGATCACGAGGTCGACCGCCCCCATGTCGATCCCCAGCTCGAGGCTCGAGGTGGCGACGAGGCACGGGATGCGCCCCGCCTTCAGCTGCTCCTCGATCTCCACGCGCTGCTCGCGGGCGATCGACCCGTGGTGCGCGCGGGCGATCTCCTCACCCGCCAGCTCGTTGAGACGGATCGCCAGCCGCTCCGCGAGCCGCCGGTTGTTCACGAAGACGATCGTCGAGCGGTGGTCGCGGACGAGATCGAGGAGGGCCGGGTAGATCGACGGCCAGATCGAGCGCGCGCTCGGCTCGAAGCCGGGGGCCATCTCCACGCCGTCCGGCATCACGGGCTGCGACAGCCCGCGGTCCGCCCCGAGCTCGCGGAGGTCCTCGACCGGGATCACGACCTCGAGGTCGAGCTCCTTGCGCGAGCCCGCGTCGACGAGCTCGATCTCCCGACCCGACCCGGCGACGAAGCGCCCGATCTCGGCCAGGGGGCGTTGGGTGGCCGACAGGCCGACGCGCTGGAACGGTCGCTCGGCGAGCGCTGCGAGCCGCTCGAGCGAGAGCGCGAGGTGGGCCCCGCGCTTCGTCCCCGCGACGGCGTGCACCTCGTCCACGATCACGGTCTCGACGGTGCGCAGGAGCTCGCGGCCCTGCGACGTGAGCAGGAGGAACAGCGACTCCGGGGTCGTGATCAGGATGTCGGGCGGCGTTCGCAGCATCTCCCGACGCTCGGCCTGCGTGGTGTCGCCCGTCCGGACGCCGACGGACAGCCCGGAGCGCATGCCCGCGAGCGGCGCGCGGAGGTTGCGCTCGACGTCGTAGTTGAGCGCCTTCAGCGGGGAGACGTAGAGCAGCCGCATCCCGTCGCCCGGAGCCGCGTCGAGGCGGTCGATGCCGACGAGGAAGGCCGCGAGCGTCTTGCCGGACCCCGTCGGCGCCTGCACGAGCACGTTGTGCCCGCTCGCGATCGCCGGCCAGGCGCGTTCCTGCGCCGGCGTGGGAGCGGCGAACGCACGCTCGAACCACGCCCGTGTCGTCGGTCGGAGCACGGACAGCGAGTCCACCGCCGGAGGGTACCGAGGCGGCACGGTGTTAGCGTGTGGCACGTGATCCTCGAGCGGAGCATGGACCCCGGCTGGCTCTCGAACGGATACGTCGTGGGCGACCGGGCGGGCGGCCAGGCCGTGCTGATCGACGCCGGAGGCCCGCCGGGCCCGCTGCTGGCGGCGATCGAGCGCCACCGGCTCACGGTCACGCACGTGCTGCTCACGCACCACCACGCGGACCACGTCGCGCACCTCGACGAGTTCCGGGAGCGGTTCGGGGCACCGGTGCTCGCACACCCGCTCGAGGCGGCGCACCTCGTCGGCGTCGGCGGGCGCCTGGGAGACGGCGACGTCGTCGAGTCGGGCGACCTTCGCATCCGCTGCCTCCACACGCCGGGGCACACGGGTGGGATGCTCGCCTTCCTCGTCGACGGCATCGAGTGCTTCACCGGCGACACGCTCTTCGCCGGCTCCGTGGGCGGCGTCCACGCGCCGGGATCGACGTCCTTCGAGGACCTGCGTCACTCGGTGATGGAGGTGCTCCTCGCGCTCGACGGAGGCGTCGTGCTCAACCCGGGGCACATCGGCCACACCACGGTCGCCGCGGAGTGGGAGTCCAACGCGTTCGTGCGCTGCTGGCGGGGGCTCGACCCCGAGGGCACCGCGCAGTGCACGGCGCTCGGCGAGCCCGCGACGCTGATCGTGTGGGGCGACGACTACGACGGCGGGCACAAGGCGTGGGTGCGGTGGCCCGACGGACGCGACGACCTCCTCCCCGGCAGCCGCGTCGAGCGCTGACCGCGCACCGGCGGTTCCGCTAGCCTCGAAGCCGGAGCAACCCCGTCGTCGACCCAGGAGACCGCATGCGCTTCGCCCGGATCAGCTTCGCCGCCCTGCTCACCGTCGCACTGGCCGCGCTCGTCGTCTCGAGCGCGCTCGCACTCGACATCAACCAGGACAAGCAGCCGCCCGCCGGAGAGGTGAACACGCCGTACGAGTACGAGTTCGAGGGCGAGGAGGGTTGCATCCAGTCGTACTACACGCGGCACATCGCGGGCACGGTGCCGCCCGGCCTCGAGGTGACACGCGACCTCAAGCTCGTCGGCACGCCGACCGCCGCGGGCGACTACGTCTTCTGGGTGGAGCTCGCCGACGAGGGCTGCCCGGGTGTGTCGGTGCCGTCCCAGGGGCGGTTCGCGATGACGGTGCTCCCCGACCTCTACGTCGCGACCGAGTCGGTGCCCGCCGGAGCCCCGGGGGTGCCGTACGCGTTCCAGCTCGAGTACGCGGGCTTCGAGGGCGGCTACGACGAGCCGCGCTGGCTGGTCAAGGAGGGCGCGCTCCCACCCGGGTTGACGATGGATGCAAAGGGCCTGATCAGCGGCACGCCCGAGGTCGCGGGCGCGTGGCAGGTCGTGATCCGGGTCGAGGAGCCGTTCCGGCGCTCGGGGGAGAAGTCGTTCGCGTTCATCGTCGTGCAGGCGCTCACGGTGGTCGCTCCCGAGCCGCGGCCGGCCGAGGTCGGGCGTCCGTACGTGCTCCGGCTCGCACACACGGGCGGCGTCGCGCCGGTGACCTGGTCGGTCGGCGAGGCTCCGCTCCCGCCGGGCCTGACGCTCGATCCGGCGACGGGCGCGGTGAGCGGCACGCCGACGCGCGCCGGGACGTTCCCGGTCACCTTCTCGGCGACCGACGCGGCCGGCACCAGCGTCGCGGCCTCGGTCGAGATCGAGGTCGCCCGCAAGCTCCGGATCGTCACCCGCGGGGGCGTCTCCGTTCCCCGCGGCGAGCGGGTGGAGATCGAGCTGCGGACGATCGGCGGCGTCGCACCGCTGAAGTGGAAGGCGATCGCCGGCAGGCTGCCCGTCGGGATCCGGCTCAACCGGCGCACGGGAACGCTCGTCGGCCGCACCCTCAAGCGCGGGGCCTATCCGGTCACGGTGCGCGCGCGCGACCGACTCCGTGGCGAGGCGACGACGCGGATCGTGCTCCGGCTGCGATGACCCCGCAGGCGCTGCACTTCACCGGCGACCCGGAGGCGGACGCGCTGCTCGCAGAGGAGCCGCTGGCGCTCCTGATCGGCTTCGCACTCGACCAGCAGGTGCCGGTGCAGACCGCCTTCAGCGGCCCGCTGAAGCTCCGGCAGCGGCTGGGCGCGCTCGACGCCCGGGCGATCGCGGCGATGGACCCGGCGGCGCTCGAGGCGGCCTGTCGCGAGAAGCCGGCGGTGCACCGGTTCCCGGGCACGATGGCGAGACGGATCCAGGAGCTCTGTGCGCTCGTCGCCTCGGAGTACGACGGGGACGCAGCGCGCGTGTGGGCCGAGGCCCGTGACGGCGATGACCTGGAACATCGGATCCGCGCGCTCCCGGGCTTCGGCGACATGAAGGTGATCGCGCTCGGCTCGGTGCTCGCGAAGCGGTTCGACGTCGCCGTCGCCCGGACGCTCGTCCCCGCGTACCCCACGCTCGGGGACGTCGACTCGACCGAGGCTCTCGAGGACTACCAGGCGAAGAAGCGCGCCCACAAGGCGGAGCTGCGGGCTCGGGGGGCGAGCGCGCCCCAGTGGCGATCGAGCTCGACACGCTGACCGACGGCGGGCAGAGCGCCTTCGACGTCGCCGCGGTCGTCGCCGGCTTCCTCGGCGCCGCCGAGCACCGGCTCGACCTCGCCCTCTACGACGTGCGCGTCGAGACCGAGGCGGGGGCACTCGTGCTCGCGGCGCTGCTCGCCGCGCAGCAGCGCGGTGTGACCGTGCGGATCCTCTACAACGTCGACCATCCGGGCCCGATCCCCGTGCCGCCGCCGCCCGAGATGGAGCCCGACGCGATCGAGGCCCTGCCCGTCGAGACACGCGGGGTCGCGGGCGGCCAGGCGCTGATGCACCACAAGTTCGTCGTGCGGGACGGCCGGGACGTCTGGACGGGGTCGACGAACTGGACGGACGACTCCTGGACACGCCAGGAGAACGTCACCGTCCGGGTGCTCGGCTCCGAGCCGCTGGCGACCGCGTTCACCCTCGCGTTCGACGAGCTCTGGGAGGCGGGCGAGGTCGCCGGGGCCGGCACGGTCGAGCCGCGCCCGGTCGACGTGGACGGGATCACGGTCCGCCCGTGGTTCGCCCCCGGCTTCGGCGAGTCGCTCTCGCACCGCATCGCGAAGCACGTGGGGCGGGCCAGGCGGCGCGTCCGCCTCGCCTCGCCGGTGCTCACGGCCGGGCCGATCCTCGGGACGCTCGTCGAGGTCGCGACCGAGAGGCGGTGCTCGGTCGTCGGCGTGGTCGACGACACGCAGGTCGACGACGTCTTCCGCCAGTGGCGGCGCAACCCCGCGAGCGCCTGGAAGATCCCGCTGCTGCACCAGATCCTCACGCGAGGCCGCTTCGCCGGGAAGGCGTCCACGCCGTGGCGCCGGGGCGGCGTGCAGGACTTCATGCACGCCAAGGTCGTCGTCGCCGACGATGTCGCCTTCGTCGGCAGCTTCAACCTGTCGCGGTCGGGCGAGGAGAACGCCGAGAACATGCTCGAGATCCACGACACGGCGGTCGCCGACCGGCTCTCCGACTACGTCGAGGGGCTCCACGCCCGCTACCCGCGGGCGACGCCGCCGAACGCGCACTGACGGTCAGGCGACGCCTGCGAGCAGGAAGGCCCGTGTCTCCCTGAGCATCTCGCGGGCGATCACGAGCCGCTGCACCTCCTGCGTCCCCTCGTAGATCTGCGTGATCTTCGCGTCGCGCATGAAGCGCTCGACCGGGTACTCCTTGACGTAGCCGTAGCCGCCGAGGACCTGCACCGCCTCCGTCGTCACCTGCATCGCGACGTCACCGCAGAGCAGCTTCGCCATGGCGGACGCCTTCGTCAGCTCCGCATCGTCCACCGCCTCGTCGGCCATGCGGCCGAAGCGGTAGAGGAGGCCGCGTGCCGCCTCGCACATCGTCTCCATGTCGGCGAGCTTCGCGGCGATCAGCTGGTGCTCGGCGATCGGCTTCCCCATCGTCTCGCGCGTGCGCGCGTACTCGAGCGCGTAGTCGGTCGCACCCTGCGCGATCCCGAGCGCCTGTGCGGCGACGCCGGGCCGCGAGCGGTCGAGGATCCGCATCGCGAGCTTGAAGCCTCCCCCCTCCTCGCCGAGCAGGTTCGCGGCCGGGACCCGGCAGCCCTCGAAGAGGATCTCGCCCGTCGTCGACCCGGCGATCCCCATCTTCGGCTCGAGCCGCGACACCTCGAACCCGGGCGTGTCGGCCTCGACGAGGAACGCCGAGATCCCGGAGTGGCCGGCCTCGGGGTCGGTCTTCGCGAAGACCGTGTACAGGCCTGCGACCCCGGCGTTCGTGATGAACCGCTTCGTGCCGTCGAGCACGTACGCGTCGCCGTCGCGTCGCGCCGTCGTCCGCATCGCCGCCGAGTCCGAGCCAGATCCGGCCTCGGTCAGGGCGTAGGCCGTGAGGACCTCGCCGGACGCGAGCCGCGGCAGCCACCGCGCGCGCTGCTCGTCCGACCCGGCGAGCTTCAACCCGAGCGACCCGAGCTCCTGCACCGCGAGGATCAGGCCCGACGTCGCGCAGACCTTCGACACCTCCTCGATCGCCACGAGGCTGAGGAGCGTCCCCGTGCCGGTGCCACCGTGCTCCTCCTCGAAGAAGAGCCCGAAGACCGCCTGCTCCCGGAACAGCTCGACGATGTCCCACGGGAATGCGTGCGACGCGTCGATCTCCGCCGCCCGTGGCGCCACGCGATCGCGCGCGAGCGTGCGCACGAGCTCCCGGAGCTCGCGTTGCTCGTCGGAGAGCGGGTCCCAGGCCACGGCCGCAGTGTATGCGCCGGCCGCCGTCCCTCCACGCACGCGCCGACCCCCGGGACGTGCCTCATCGACGGCCGCCGAGTGAGAGACTCTCGGCAGAGGCCACTCGAGCGAAAGGAGTGCCACCGATGTCCGACAGCGTCTACCGGGTCACCGAGGTGATCGGCGCGTCCACGACGTCGTGGGAGGACGCCGCGCGGCGCGCGGTCGAGACCGCCGCCCAGACCGTGCGGGGCCTGCGGGTCGCCGAGGTCGAGCGCATGGACGTCACGATCGAGAACGGCACGGTCGCGAGCTACCGGGTGCGGCTGGGCATCTCGTTCAAGTACGAGACCGGAGACTGACACGCGGCCGCAGTGAAGGCCCTCGTCAAGGCACACGCGGAGCCGGGACTGTGGCTCCAGGAGGTCCCGGAGCCGGTGATCGGGATCAACGACGTGCTGATCCGGGTCCGGAAGACCGGGATCTGCGGGACGGACGTCCACATCCACCGCTGGGACGACTGGGCGCAGCGGACGATTCCGGTTCCGCTCGTGATCGGCCACGAGTTCGTCGGGGAGATCGTCGACGTCGGGAGCAACGTCAGCGACTTCCACCCCGGTGACGTCGTCTCGGGCGAGGGGCACGTCGTGTGCGGCCGCTGTCGCAACTGCATGGCGGGGCGCCGTCACCTGTGCGCCCACACGATCGGGCTCGGCGTGCAGCGTCCCGGGGCGTTCGCCGAGCTCGTCGCCCTGCCGATGACGAACATCTGGCACCACTGGCCGGGGATCGAGGAGGACGCCGCCGCGATCTTCGACCCCTTCGGGAACGCCGTGCACACGGCACTCGCGTTCCCGGTGCTCGGCGAGGACGTGCTCGTGACGGGGGCCGGGCCGATCGGCTGCATGGCCGCGGCCGTCGTGCGGCACGCCGGGGCCCGCCACGTCGTCGTCACCGACCCGAACTCCTACCGCCGGGAGCTCGCCTCCCGCATGGGGGCGACGGTGACCGTCGACCCGTCCGCGCGCGACCTCCGCGACGTCCAGCGCGAGCTCGGCATGACCGAGGGCTTCGACGTCGCGCTCGAGATGTCGGGCTCCGAGGCCGCACTGCACTCGATCCTGGAGAGCATGGCGCACGGCGGCCGCGTCGCGCTGCTCGGGATCCCGTCCGGCGAGGTCTCGATCGACTTCGACAAGATCGTGTTCGACATGCTCACGATCAAGGGCATCTACGGGCGCGAGATGTACGAGTCCTGGTACCAGATGTCCGTGCTGCTCCAGTCCGGCCTCGACATCACCCCGGTGATCACCCACCGCTTCTCGCACGCCGACTTCGAGGAGGGGTTCCGGATCGCCGCGTCCGGCGAGGCCGGCAAGGTCCTGCTCGACTGGACGGACGCGTGACCGTCGCCGGCCCGTGCGTCCGACCCGAACGGCCGCGGCCCGCGACCGGGCCCGCCACACCCGTGGAGGCTCCATGTACGGACTGCTGAAGGACGACCTGACGCGGCGGCTCGACGAGCTGCGCGCCGAGGGCCTGTACAAGCAGGAGCTCGTGATCACGACACCGCAGTCGGCGCACGTGGACGTCGAGGGCAGAGGCGAGATGCTCAACCTCTGCGCGAACAACTACCTCGGCCTCGCGAGCCACCCCGAGATCGTGCGCGCAGCCCACGAGGCGCTCGACCGCTGGGGCTTCGGCATGGCGTCCGTCCGCTTCATCTGTGGCACGCAGGCGATCCACCGGGAGCTCGAGGCGCGCCTGTCCGCGTTCCTCGGCACCGACGACACGATCCTCTACAGCTCGTGCTTCGACGCGAACGGCGGGCTCTTCGAGGCCCTGCTCGGCCCCGACGACGCGGTGATCTCCGACGCCCTGAACCACGCCTCCATCATCGACGGCATCCGGCTCTGCAAGGCGCAGCGTCACCGGTACGCGAACTCCGACATGGACGAGCTGCGGGCGCGGCTCGTCGATACGGCCGGCGCCCGGTACCGGATGATCGCGACCGACGGCGTCTTCTCGATGGACGGGTACCTCGCGAAGCTCGACGAGATCTGCGACCTCGCCGAGGAGCACGACGCGCTGGTGATGGTCGACGACTCGCACGCCGTGGGCTTCGTCGGGGCCGGCGGGCGCGGAACCCCCGAGCTGCACCGCGTCACCGAGCGTGTCGACGTCGTCACCGGCACGCTCGGCAAGGCGATGGGCGGCGCGAGCGGCGGGTACGTCTCCGGCCGACGCGAGATCGTCGAGCTCCTGCGGCAGCGCTCCCGGCCCTACCTCTTCTCGAACAGTGTCGCGCCGCACGTCGTGGCGGCGACGCTGACGGCGCTCGACCTGATCGAGTCCTCACCGGCCCTGCGGGACACGCTCGTCGAGAACACGGCGTTCTTCCGCTCGCGCATGACCGAGCTCGGCTTCGACGTGCTCCCCGGCGACCACCCGATCGTCCCGGTGATGATCGGGGACGCGGTGCTCGCGTCGCGGTTCGCCTCCGAGCTCAACGCGCGCGGGGTGTACGCGGTCAGCTTCTCCTTCCCGGTCGTCCCCCGCGACACGGCGCGCATCCGGACGCAGATGTCGGCGGCCCACACGCGTGCCGACCTCGAGCGCGCCGTGGACGCGTTCGTGGCCGCCCGCGAGGCGGTCGGCACGTGATCCTGGAGAACGGCCTCGTCCGCACGATGGACGCGTCGCTGCCGCGCGCCGCGGCGCTCGCGATCGCGGGCGACCGGATCGCAGGCGGCGTCGGTACGCACGAGTGGGCCCTGCCCACGCCCGACCGCGTCGACCTCGGCGGGCGCTGCGTGATGCCCGCGTTCACGGACAGCCACGTGCACTTCCCGTCGTGGTCGCTCGCACAGCGCCAGGTGCGGCTCGAGGGCGCCGCCGGGCTCGACGAGGCGCTCGACCGCGTCCGCGCGTACGAGCCGACGGGCGAGTGGATCCGCGGAACCGGTTGGCGTGACGCGGCCTGGGCCGAACGCCCGACGGCGGCCGCGCTCGACACGGTCACCGGCGCCACGCCGACGGCTCTGTGGGCGAAGGACTACCACTCGCTGTGGCTCAACACGGCGGCACTCGCGCGTGCGAGAGGCGACCTGGAGGTCGAGGGCGGCGTCGTCGAGCGGGACGAGCGCGGGGAGCCGACCGGGATCCTGCGCGAGGAGGCGGCATGGACGTTCCGCGAGCGCCACACGCTCGCGAGCGAGGACGAGTACGTGGAGGCGACCCGTGCCGGGATCCGCCTCGCCCACAGCCGTGGCGTGGCGGCGGTGCACGACAAGGACGGCTGGCTCGGATCACCCGGCATCTTCGGCCGGATCCACGCCCGGGAGGGACTGACGATGCGGGTGTGGCAGTCCCTCCCCCACGAGCGCCTGGCCGAGCTCGAGGCGCTCGGTCTCCGCCCGGGGCTCGGCGACGACTTCCTCCGGCTCGGCTACCTGAAGGCGTTCATGGACGGGACGCTCGGGTCGCGAACGGCGTGGATGCTCGACGGGTCCGGCGTGGCGATCACGTCGGGCGAGCAGCTGCAGGAGGTGATCCGGGCGGGGGCCCGGGCAGGCTGGCCGGTCGCCGTCCACGCCATCGGCGACCGCGCGAACCGGGAGGCGCTCGACGCCTTCGAGGCGACCCGCGCGGAGTGGCAGCCCCTCGGCCTCAGGCAGCGGATCGAGCATGCCCAGTGCGTCGCACCCGAGGACCTCGCGCGGTTCGCCGCGCTCGACGTCGCGTGCTCGGTGCAGTTCGTCCACGCCCCCTCGGACCGGGACCTCGCCGAGCGCTTCTGGAGTGATCGGCTCGAGGGAACGTACGCCTTCCGCTCCCTCTGGGACTCGGGAGCCGTCGTCGCGAACGGCTCCGATGCGCCGGTGGAGGAGCTCGATCCGCTGGCCGGCGTCCGCGCCGGCGTGCGGCGGACGCTCGACGAGCGTCCCTCCTGGCGGGCGGACGAGAGCCTCACGGTCGAGCAGGCACTGCTCGCGTCGACGGTGACGCCGGCATGGCTCGCCGGAGACGAACGGCGCCGCGGCAAGCTCCTCCCCGGCTTCCTGGCCGACCTCGTCGTCCTCAGCCGCGACCCGCTCGAGAGCCCGGTCGACGAGCTCGACGCCGTCGAGGTCGTGGCGACGATGGTCGGCGGGCGCTGGGTGCACAACCCTCCGCCGTGGTGACGGCGGCCCGGCGCACACCCGGCCCGGACGTACAATGACGGCATGACGACGACCGAGCAGCGCACGATGCTCCCCGTGCACGAGGTGCCGACCTGCTCCGTCGCCGGAGCGGCGGAGATCGTCGGCGCGAAGTGGACCGTGCTGATCGTCCACGACCTCTCCGAGGGCCCGCGTCGCTTCACGGAGCTCGAGCACTCGTGCGCGGGCATCAGCCCACGGACGCTCGCCGAGCGGCTCCGCACGCTCGAGGCGCAGGGCATGCTCGTGCGCCAGAGCTACGCGGAGTCACCGCCGCGCGTCGAGTACGAGCTCACGGACAAGGGCCGGGCACTGCTCCCGATCATCGACGCGATGCGGCGGTTCGGGCACGACTGGCTCGGCTGCGGCGTCCACGACGACTGAGGTCGACGCGGCGGCAGCCGACTCGCGCGCGGGAGCTGAACCGCCTCACGAGACCGGTGCCGGGGTCGCCGGCCGCGACGCGCACGGGCCGCGCCCGATCAGCCCCCGGTCGGCACCGCGGCGGCGCGCTCGCCCCATAGCCGCACGAGCTCGATCGCCGTCGCGGACGCTGCGGCCATGTCCTGAACGGAGACCCACTCACGCACCGAGTGGTAGAGGCGCCCACCGGTGAACAGGTTCGGAGTGGGCAGCCCGAGCGCGGTGAGCCGGGCGCCGTCGGTTCCGCCACGGATGAGCTCGAACCGTGGCTCGAGCCCGACCCGCCGGATCGCCTCGACCGCGGCCTCGACGACGTCGGGACGGCCGTCGAGCGCACGGCGCATGTTGCGGTACTGCTCCTCCACCCGCACGTCCACCGTCGCCCGCGGCTCGCGCGCACGGAGCTCGTCGACGAGGCCGTGCAGGAACGCGAGATGCTCCTCGAGCAGGTCGTCGTCGTGGTCTCGCACGAGGAACCACGCCGTCGCGCGGGCGGGCCGGCCGACGATCCGCAGGGGATGCAGGTACCCCTCCCGCTGCTCGGTGGTCTCGGGGGAGAGCCGGTCGCGCGGCAGCGACGCGACGAGATCCGAGGCGAGCTTGACCGCGTTGACCATCCTCCCCTTCGCCGAGCCCGGATGCACGCCGACACCGGTGATCCTGACGGTGACCTTGTACGCCGAGAACGTCTCCACCTCCAGCTCGCCGCGGCCCGAGCCGTCGAGCGTGTAGCCGGCGGCGGCGCCGAGCAGCGCGAGATCGAGGTGATCCGTTCCGCGGCCGATCTCCTCGTCGACGGTGAACACGAGGCGGACGGGCGCGCGAGGGCGGTCGTCGTCGACGAGATGGGCGACCGCGCCCATGATCGCCGCGACCCCCGCCTTGTCGTCGGCGCCGAGCAGCGTCGTGCCGTCGCTGGTGACGAGGTCGTGGCCGACGCACTCGTCGAGCTCCGGGAGGGCCGACGAGTCGAGCACCTGCGAGGGATCGCCCGGGAGGACGATCGGCCTCCCGTCCCAGCGCGCGTGGACGATGGGCGTCACCGGGCCTCCCGGCGCGTCGGTCGACGTGTCGACGTGCGCGATCAGGGCGACGGTCGGTGCCGCGACGACCGTGCCCGGCAGCGTTGCGAGCAGGGGCCCGTGCGCCGTCAGGTCGACGTCGGCGAGGCCGAGCGCGCGGAGCTCGTCGGCGAGCAGACGCGACAGGTCGAGCTGCTTCGCCGTGCTCGGAGAGGTCGTCGAGTCGACGTCGCCCTGCGTGTCGATCCGGGCGTAGCGGAGGAAGCGCCGGAGCACGTCGTCCGCCAGCTCCTCCGCGAGCGCGCAGGAGAAGCGCGGGTCTGCGGCCTGGCTCACCGGAGCCGGCCGAGCCGCCGGAAGAGCTCGCAGGCAGCCTCGAGCCCGAGGGTGAGGTGCTCGGTCGGCAGCCGCTCGTTCGGCGAGTGGATGTTGGAGTCGTTGAGGGCGAACCCGGTGAGCACGGTGGGGACGCCTCGCGCGGCGAGCGCCGACACGAGCGGGATCGCGCCGCCCGTGCGGACGAGCAGGGGCCGGACGCCCAGGACGTGCTCGAACGCGTCGAGTGCGAGCTGCACCGCCGGCGCGTCGACCGGGACGAGGCCCGGCGGGCTCGCCGTCCAGACCTCGACGTCGACCTCGGCCCCGGCGGGGGCGGACTCGCGGAGGAGCCGCTCGGCTGCGGCGACGATCACGTCGGGATCCTGGTCGCCGACGAGCCGGATCGACAGGTTCGCCTGCGCCTCGACGGGGATCACCGTCTTCTGGAGGACCGGCGACCCGCCGAGGATCCCGTTGACGTCGAGCGACGGCTCGGCCCACGTGCGGAGGTAGAACTCCTCCGCCCCGCGCGCGTCGGACGGCCGCGCCCCGGCAGCGGCGAGCTCGGAGGCGCCGCTCGGAAGCCGCTCCCACCCCGCGACCTCCTCCGCCGTCGGCTGCGCCACGCCCTCCCGTAGCGGCTCGGGCAGACGGCCGTCCTCGCGCGGCAGGACGCCGTCGAGCGTCCGCACGAGGGCGTGCATCGCATTGAGCGCCGCCCCGCCATAGAGCCCGGAGTGGAGGTCGCGCGTGCCGGTGCGGACGGTCACGTGGAGGTAGCAGACGCCGCGCACCGCGACGTTGAATGCCGGCACCCCGCGCTCGACGTAGCTCGAGTCGAAGACGACCGCGGCATCCGCGAGTCGCTCGTCCCGATCCAGCCAGTCGACCACGGTGTGCCCTCCGACCTCCTCCTCCCCGTCGCAGACCACGCGAACGTTGACCGGGAGCTCCCCGGCGGCCGCGAGGAGCTCCACCGCCTTCAGCAGCATGTACAGCTGCCCCTTGTCGTCGGCGACGCCGCGGGCGTACAGCCACCCGTCGCGCTCGACGAGCTCGAACGGCGGCGACTCCCAGAGCTCGAGCGGATCCGGCGGCTGGACGTCGAAGTGACCGTACGCGAGCACGGTCGGAGCCCTCTCCGCGCCGCGCGACGCGCGCACCTCTCCCACCACGAGCGGGCGGCCCTCCATCGTGACGACGCCTGCCTCCCCGCCGGCGCGGACGACCGCGTCGCGGACCCAGGCCGCTGCGCGGTCGACGTCGTCGCCGTGCGCGGGATCGGCACTGAGCGACGGGATCGCGATCAGCCCGGAGAGCTCGGCCGTGAGTGCGTCGAGCGGCGGCAGCTGCACCCGCACGATTCTAGGGGCGGCCGGCGGCGCGACGCGCGGCAACGGTGGCGACGGACGGCGGGGCGAGCCGGGAGCGCATCGCCCGGCCCGTCAGGCGACGTCGCGGACGTCCTTCGCCTCGGCGAGGGCGCGCAGCTTCTTGAGGCTCTGGTGCTCGATCTGCCGGATGCGCTCGCGCGTCACGTTGAACGCCCGCCCGACCTCGTCGAGGGTGCGCGGCTGCTGCCCGTCGAGCCCGTAGCGCAACTCGAGGACGGCGCGCTCGCGCTCCGAGAGGCTGTCGAGGATCGAGCGCAGCGCCTCACGACGCAACGCCGTCTCGGCCTGCTCCTCGGGCAGCGGGATCGACTCGTCGGTGAGGAAGTGCCCGAACTCGCTCTCCTCCTCGTCGCCGACGGGCTTCTCGAGCGACACGGGGGTCTGGGCGCTGCGCCGGATCTGCTCGACCTCCTCGAGCGGGAGCTCGACGTCCAGGGCGATCTCCGCCGTCGTCGGCTCGCGCGCGAGCTCCGCGCGCAGCTTGCGCTCGGAGCGATGGATCTTGTTCAGCTTCTCGACGACGTGCACCGGCATCCGGATCGTCCGGCCCTTGTCGGCGATCGCCCGGGCCACCGCCTGTCGGATCCACCAGGTCGCGTAGGTCGAGAACTTGAACCCCTTGCGCCAGTCGAACTTCTCCGCGGCCCGCACGAGCCCGATCGTGCCCTCCTGGATCAGGTCGAGGAAGGGAAGACCCTGGTTCCGATACCGCTTGGCGATCGAGACGACGAGCCGGAGGTTCGCCTCGACCATCGCCTGCTTCGCGGCGTGGTCTCCACGCTCGATCCGCTTCGCGAGCTCGACCTCTTCGGCCGCGGTCAGGAGCGGCACCTTGCCGATGTCCTTGAGGAAGAGCTGGAGCGTGTCGGTCGAGATCTCGGCGCTCGCCTCCCACGCCCGCTCGCGCTCACGGTCCCGCTCGCTCGACGTGTCGACGACCTCGATCTGCTCCTCTTCCAGCTGCGTGTAGAACGCGTCGAGCTGACCGGCGTCGAGGCCGAGCTCGTCGAGCACCAGCGCGACGGCGTCGGCGTCGAGTCGTCCCGCCGCGCGCCCTTCCTCGAGGAGCGCGCGCGCCTCGTCCGCCTCCAGGACCGTCTCGCGGGTGGCGGGGAGTGGGCTCCCCGGATGCTCGTCGCTCAGGACCGCCCCTTTCCGTCGCGGTGCACGGTCACGGTAGCCACCGTCCGCGGCTCCGTCAAAAATCGGCGCACCGCACGGTACGTCACGAGCCGACCCGGCGCAGCTCGGCGAGGTAGCGCCCCGCCTCGCGGGCGAGCGGCGAGCCGGGGTCGACCTGCTGCGCGAGCCGCAGCTGCCGACGCGCCTCCTCGACCTCGCCCGACCAGAGGAGCAGCAGCCCGAGGTGGAAGCGCACCGTCGCCGCCTTCGGGAAGCGCCTCGTGAGCGGGCCGAGGCGCGAGAACGCGGCCGCGGGGTCGGCCTTGTCGAAGCGCGCGACGGCGGCCGCGACCTGTGCCTCGGCGTCGTCCGGGCGCGCGGAGGCGAGGCGCCCGAGGACGCGGCCCGCCGACTGCTGGCGTCCGAGGCGCTGGAGCGCGACCCCGTAGTAGAGCGTGCCGAGCCGGTCGCCCTGCTCCGCGAGGCGCTCGAGCTGCGCGAGCTGGCGGTCGGCGGAGAGCTTCCCGAGGGCGGGGGGCAGGGACTCGCTCGGCACGAAGCGCGGCAGGTCGGGCGCGAACTGCGGGTAGAGGAGGTTCCCGGCGGTCACGGCGTACTGGGAGTCCGGCGCCGCATCGGCCGCCGCCCGCCACGCGTCCTCCGCCCCGCCCGCGTTCGCCCAGAGCAGGGCGAGGCCGAGGTTGAGCTGGACGACGGGGCTCTGCGGGTGGAGCCCGGCGAGCCGGTTGAGCAGGTCGACCGTGTCCTCCGGCCACGTCGTCATCGCACGACCGACCCGCGCCTCGAGCGACGAGTGCGCCTCGTAGAGGCGACGCGCGGCGACGAGGTCACCGCGCTCGTACAGGCCCTGTGCCCGCCGCAGGTCCGCCGCCTCCCGATCCGTGCGCACACCGAGATCGATCGCGAGCGGCGGGAGCCCGTCGCGGGGCTCGGTGGCCTCTGCCGGGACCGGCGCGTGCCGGTCGGTCTGG
>NZ_DBNHWK010000036.1:0-5232 GCF_057140465.1 Gaiella sp. | reverse complement strand
CCGTTCGCCGAGCAGGTCGACGTCGAAGACGTTCGCGCGGTCGAGCTCCTCGGCGGCCGTCAGGAGGTCGAGGAGCAGGGTTGCGATCCCGCGCCGGTTGAGCTCCTCGGCGACGAACCGGTTGCGGGGGCTGAGGCGGCTCGAGCCGCTCCCGTGCGCGAAGATCGTCACCCCGATCGCATCGCCGGGGACGACGAGGTCGCCGACGAGCCCCGGCCCCACCGGGATCGCGAGCTCGGACACGACCGTCGGTCGGCGAGCGGACGTCCTCATGCCGCGTCCTCCATCAGGGCCGCGATCTCGCGTTCGAGCGCGAGCCGCTCGAGCGCCTCCCGCTCGAGCGAGCGCACGCGGTCGATTCCGACTCCGAGGCGTCGCGACGCCTCCGTCAGCGAGACGGGCTCGGCGTCGCCGTCGATCCCGTAGCGCAGCTCGATCACGCGTCGCTCGTCCGCTGGCAGCGCGTCGAGTGCCCGGCGGAGCGCGTCGCGGCGGAGGCTGACGTGGATGTCCTCCGTCAGCTCCCGCTCCGGCTCGGCCGCGAGCACCTCGCCGAGCGCCCCGGCGTCCTCGTCCCCGAGGGGCTGGTCGAGGCTCGCGACCGCCCGCGCCGCATGGCGCACCCGCTCGATGTCGACGAGGCGCACCTCGAGCCGTGCCGCGAGCTCCTCGTCCGTCGGCGGGCGCCGGTGCTCCGCGACGAAGTCGGCCTGCACCTTGCCGATCTGCCGCTCCCGGTCGGCGACGTGCACCGGGAGCCGGATCGTCCGCGACTGGTTCGCGACGCCCCGCTGGATCGCCTGCCGGATCCACCACGTCGCGTACGTCGAGAACTTGAAGCCCCGGCGCCAGTCGAACTTCTCGGCGGCGCGGATCAGCCCCAGCACGCCCTCCTGGATCAGGTCGAGCAGCGCGATCTCCGACCGCTGGTACCGCTTCGCGATCGAGACGACGAGCCGCAGGTTCGAGTTGACCAGCTGCTGCTTCGCCTCGAGGTCGCCGCGCTCGATCCGCTTCGCCAGCGCGACCTCCTCCGCGGCCGTGAGCAGCGGGTAGCGCGAGATGTCACGGAAGAAGAGCTGCAGCGCGTCGGTCGTCGTCTCGGCGAGCTGGCCGTTGACGTACGTCGAGGAGCGCTCTGGGCGGCTGCAGTCGTCGTCGAGCGCGATGCCGCGGGCAGCGAGCTCGTCGAGCAGCGCCGCCTCGGCGTCGTCGTCGAGCCCGCCCGCGTCCACCACGTGCTCGACCTCCGAGAGCTTCAGGCAGCCCTCCTCGGCTCCTCGCTCGAGGAGCTCGAGCACGCGCTCGTCGGGCTGCGTCGGTTCCGGCACGAGGCGCTCCTCGGTTTCCCCCCCAACGATGACGCCGACGGGTGCGCCGCGCATCGGGCGATCCGCGCACCCGTGCTCGCGGGGAAGTACCGACGCCCGACGGGCGCCGCCGGGCTCTCGTCCGCTGGGCGCGCCGGCGCGCACGCGCCGGGCGCTGCCCGACGCGATGCGCGCGTGAGCCAGGGCTACGCCGTCAGGTCGGCCGCCATCTCGTCGAAGGCGGCGACGAAGGCGTCGCAGTCCTCGAACGAGTGCGTGACGGACAGCGTCCACTCCTCCTCGCGGCCCGGCGTCATGAACACGCCGCGGTTCATGTTGTAGAGCCACGCGAGGTCGGCGAGCTCCGCGTCCTGGTGCGCCTTGAACGACTCGTAGTCGACGATCGGCTCGGGCGAGAACGTGACGCACCCCTTGGAGCCGACGCCGATCGAGTAGCCGGGGAACCCGTAGCGGTCGATCACGTCCTGGCAGCCGCGGAGGATGTGGTCGTTGAGCGCGTCGAGGTGCGCGTACGCCTCCGGGGTGAGCACCTCGAGCAGGTTCGCCCGGGCCGCCGCCATCGACAGCGGGTTCCCGTTGTACGTCCCGACCTGGTAGACGCTGCCGTCCTCGACGACCGAGAAGACCGCCTCGGTGCCGCCGATCGCGCCAGACGGGAGGCCGCCGCCGAGCGCCTTCGCGAGCGTGACCATGTCCGGCATGACGCCGAAGCGCTCGGTCGCGCCGCCCGCGGCGATGCAGAGGCCGGTCTTGACCTCGTCGAAGATGAGGACGATCCCGTGCTTTCGCGTCAGCTCGCGGACGGCCTCCAGGTATCCGGGCTCGGGGAGCACGACCCCGAGGTTCATCATCGCCGCCTCCATGATCACGCAGGCGGGCGGGCGCCCCTCGTCGACCAGCCGCTCGATCCGACGCTCCATCGCGCCGGCGTCGTTGAACGGGACCGGGATCGTGAGCTCCGAGACCGCGTGAGGGATGCCGGCGCCGTACGGGATCGACTGGTAGTCCTCCCGGTCGCCGAGCTCCGCAGGGACCGACCCGATCGCGACCATCACCCCGTCGTGATGGCCGTGGTAGGAGCCGGCGATCTTCACGACCGTGTCGCGCCCGGTGAGCCCACGCGCGATCCGGATCGCGTCCATCGTCGCCTCCGACCCGGAGTTGACGTAGCGCCACTTCGGGAGCCCCCAGCGGCGGGCGAGCTCCTCGCTCACGACGACGGCGTCCTCCGTGGGCGCCGCGAAATGGGTTCCGAGCTCGATGCGGGCGTTGACCGCGTCCGTGATCGCGGTGTGGGCATGGCCCTGCACCATCGAGCCGAACCCGTTGTGGAAGTCGAGCATCTCGTTCCCGTCGACGTCCCAGACCCTGGCGCCCTTGCCGTGGGACAGGTAGAGCGGCCACGGATGACGCACCTGGTAGGAGGAGGCGACGCCGCCGGAGAGCGACCGTCGCGCCCGCTCGTACATCGCCCGCGAGCCCTGCGTCCGCCCGTCGAGCCGCTGCGCCTCCCGCTCGATCAGCTCCTTGATCCGCTCCCGGTCGATCGCCACATGCTCCCTCGTCGTCACGTCGTCGCTCCTTCCCTGTGCAGAATCGGTCTCTTCGTGCGCATTCGTGTCGGCTGCGAGGCCTCGTCCGCCCGGGCCTCCGTCACTCCCACCCGAGGTAGGGCCCTGCACCGCGCTTGAGCAGTCCCCGCGCGAGGATCAGCCGCTGGATCTCGCTCGTCCCCTCCCAGATCCGGTCGACGCGCAGCTCGCGGTAGAACCGCGCCGCCGGGCTGTCCGTCGAGTACCCGCGGCCCCCGAGGGCCTGCACGGCACGGTCGGCGACGCGTCCCGCCATCTCCGAAGCGTAGAGCTTCGCCATCGACACCTTCCCGTGCACGACCTTCCGGTCGGCGAGCGTGTCGAACGCGTGGGCGGCGTGGTAGGTCAGCAGCCGGGCGGCGTGCAGCTCGGTCAGCGAGTCCGCGAGCGGGAACGACACGCCCTGGTAGGCGGCGATCGGCGACCCGAACGCCATCCGCTCCTTCGCGTACGCGGTGGCGAGGTCGAGCAGCCGCTCGGCCGCCCCGCAGCACCGCGCGGCGATGAACAGCCGCTCGACGAGGATCCACTCCTTCGCCCCGGCATCCCCGCTCGCCGGCACGCGGTTCGCCTCGGGCACGCGGCAGCCGCGGAACGCGATCTCCGGATGGTGGTCGAGGTACGGGTCGTGGAGGAACCCCGGCGTGCGCACGATCTCGAGGCCGGGTGCGTCGGGCTCGACGAGGAACAGCGTCTGCTCGCCGTCGGCGACGGCGAGCACGATGTAGACGCCCGGTTGGCCCTCGCTCGTCACGAACCACTTCTCGCCGTCGAGCACCCAGTCGTCTCCGTCCCGGACGGCCGTCGTCGTGATCCCGGCCAGGTCCGACCCGGCGCCGGGCTCGGTCAACGCCCACGCCTCGCGGTACGTGCCCTGCGCGATCGGCAGCACGTAGCGCTCGACCTGGTCGGCGGTCGCGATCTCGTACAGCTCGCGCGGGCCGCGGTCGACGACGGCGAACCCGAGCCCGTTCGTCGCCTTGCCCGACTCCTCCTCGACGGCGACCTGGCCGAGCATCGAGAGGTCCCGACCGCCGAGCTCTAGGGGCATGTTGAGCATCGCGAAGCCCTCTGCCCGGGCGGCGGCGCGCAGCGCGTCGACCTCCGCGGCGTCGATCGAGCCCCGGGCCGCGATCCGCTCCTCCATCGGCAGCACCTCCCGCTCGACGAAGCGTGCGACGCGCTCCTTGAGCTCGAGGATGTCGGGGGGTAGCTCGGGGACGATCACGGGGCCCTCCACGGTCGACGCGTTGACCGCACGGTCAGGATTCGCGCCAGCCTACCCGCGGGCTGTCCGGTGTGCGAGGCCAGGGAGCGCCGCGACGACCTCGTCGGCGGCCCGCAGGCCGCTCGCGAGCGCGCCCTCCATCAGCGAGGTCCGCACCCCCGCCGTGTGCTCGCCGCAGGCGTGGAACGGGCCGGCGGCTGCCCACGCCTCGACGGGCGGCGAGGCGGTGGAGTACGCCGCCGCGACCCACGGGTCGTCGTCCCAGGTGGACAGGAGCGCCTCGTCTCGGGAGAGCGCGAGGTCGGGCCGCAGACGCGCGAGCGACTCGACCCACGCCGTCGGGCCCTCGGTCACGGCCAGGCGGTCGAGCGCCGGGGACGAGCCGGCGAACGCACTCGCCACCGGCTGCACCGCGCCGCGGTCGCCCGTCGCCGTCCAGGTCCAGTAGCGCTCCGGCACGGAGAGGACGGCGCTCGGGACGGTGGCTGCGGTCAGCGGCACGAAGAGCTTCGCGGCGTGCCCGTACTCCACGGCCGAGTAGGCGGAGCGGAGCGCCGCCGGCAGCTCGGGCTCGAACGCGAGTCGTCCGACGACGCTCGCCGGGACGGCGAGCACGACCCGCTCCACCCGGAGCTCGTGCCCGGCTGCGGCGAGGGAGGCCCCGTCGGCGTCCCACGCGATCCGCGCGACGGGGCTCGAGAGGTGGAGCGCGTCCCCGAGCGCGGCGGCGAGCGCGTCGGCGATCCGCTGGTTCCCGCCGGCGATGCTCGGGGCGCGTTCGTCGGAGTGGGCCGCCAGGCCGGCGAGCTCGGCAGCGTCGACGCGGTCGGCGGTCGTCGCGCTCGACACCTCGACACGCGCCCGGATCGCCTCCCGCGCTCCGGCATCGAGGGGCAGTCCGTCGAGCAGCTCGGCGGCCGAGATGCCCGTCCGCCCGGCGCCGTGCGGGAGCGCCGAGCGCACCGCCTCGAGCGCCTCGCGCAGGCGTCCCGGGTCGACGGCGATCCCGCCCCGCGGCTCGCGCGTGCCGTAGCGCATGCCCTTGTCCCAGAGCCCGAGGCCGAACCGCTCGGCGTACGAG
>NZ_DBNHWK010000035.1:0-31329 GCF_057140465.1 Gaiella sp. | reverse complement strand
ACGAGAACGAGGCGTTCCTGAGCGCGTTGCTCGACGAGCGCATCTACGTCGCGCTCCGCTACACGTCGCACGTCGGGGGCATTCGGGTGTCGACCCACCTCTACAACGACGACGCCGACGTCGACCGGCTCCTGGACGCCGTCGCCCGGCTCCTGCCGCGAGCGGGCCGGCGGCGCACGCCCCTCCCCGTGTGACGGGCGGTGATGAGCATCGCGCTCTTCTCCGCGCTCGTCGCCCTCGAGCGGCTGCTCGTGCCGTGGGCGGAGCACGTCCACAAGGACTGACCAGCGCTCCCCCGGGTCGCCCGACACCTGCCTGCCCCGCCTGCGACGGGTGGGCGTACAGTTGCCGTGTGCCTGACCGATCGGCTCTCCTGACGACGACCACGGGACACGCTTCGCCCCGCCGCCGGCGGGGAGCGAGCCGACGGGCTGCGCGGCGCGTACTCGCCGTCGTCGGCACCGTCCTCGTCGCGTTCTCGCTCTCCGGGTGCGGCGGCGGCGGCGACGAGGGATCCGCCTCGTCCTCACCGGCGGAGACCACGCCCGCCGAGGAGACGGTGACGACGGACGCCCCGGCAACGACGCCCGACCCGATGACGCTCGTGCCGCAGCTCTCCGACCTCCCGAGCGGCTACACGGTCGACGAGGAGGGGACAGGCCCGATCGGCCTGGAGGCCGCCCTCCGCGAGCGGACACCCGAGGAAGCCGCGCTCATCGAGGAGGGCCGTGTCTCCGGATACGAGGTCACGTTCGTGCACCCGGACCGTCCGGTACTCAACTGCACCGCGAGCGTGTACCGGTCGATCGGCGCGGCCGAGGAGGTCTTCACGGTCGGGAACGACCGTGCGCCGGAGACCGCGAGAGCAGGCGGCGGGACGCTCGAGCCCGCGGGCGTCGACGAGCCGATCGGCGACGAGACGGCGGCGTTCGACGTCGAGTACGGAGGCGTCACCGGCTTCGTCGTCACCTGGCGCCACCGCAACCTCCTCGGTCTCTGTGCGGCAGCGGGCAGCGACCCGGTCGATCCGGCAGACGCCCTCCAGGCCGCCGGGGCCGAGCAGGCGCGGTTCGCAGACGCCGTCTCCTAGCCGCCGCCGAGCACGCGCCGCTCGACCGCGGCACCACCGGCTCGGCCGACGCCGCGGTCGCCGGCGCGATACGCAGTCTCCCGAAGCGGCCGAGTGTCTTTCCCCGATTCCCGAGCGCGAGACGCCTGGAATGCTTGGGGTCGTACCCTCGAGGAGGTGAGCGGGTATGACCGTTGTGCATGGGCCGTCACGGGTCGGGGAGACGAAGGCGCAGAGCGATGTGTTCCGGGTCGCGGCGATCAAGCGGCTGAAGAAGAAGCGCGCGTTCTGGGGCCACCTGTTCGCGTACCTCGTCGTGAACGCCGCGCTCTGGACGATCTGGGCGATCGACGGCGCGACGGACGGCTTCGTCTGGCCGTGGCCGGCGATCGTGTCGTTCTTCTGGGGCCTCTTCGTCCTCGGCGACGCGTACGAGTCGTTCTGGAAGACGCCGATCAGCGAAGAGGAGATCGAGCGTGAGGTCGCGCGCCTGAGGGGCTCGGCCTCCTTCGCCGCGCTCGACACGGACGACGACTGACGCGGCCGGCTCACCCGTGCCGCGGTCGGGGCCCACCCAGGGAGGGGACGGGGCTGCCCAGGTGACGGTCAGTCGACGATCGCGTCGGCAAGCCGGTCGGCTGCACCCGGCGACTGGCCGAGGAAGAGGTTCGGCTCGACGACTTCGAGCTCGAGCACGAGCGGGTGCCCATCCTGCCCCGACACGAGGTCGACACGCGCATAGAGCGGGCCGACCTCGAAGCGCTCGCGGAGGTACGCGATCGCTGCGCTCGCGACCGCGATCTCGGGGTCGGTCGCGGTCCCGGGCCCGACGATCGTCGGGTCGTACATCGCCTCTGCGCCCCCGATCGCGTCGTCGCGCACCGGGGCCTCCTCGTCCGGTCGGAGAACGGCGCGCTTGCGCGCGGCGTGGTCGAAGCGCCCGCCGATGAACACGAGCGCCGCCTCGCCCCGGTCGTCGACGGACGAGACGTACGGCTGCAGCATCGCCGAGCGGCCATCGTCGTTGAGGCGGCGGATCAGCCGCGTCGCCCGGTCGTGCGCCCTTGGGCCGAAGCGACCGGTGTCGCGCGCGCCCGCCGAGACCGCCGGCTTCACCACCACCTCCCCCTCGAGGACGGGGATGGCGCCACCGGGCTCGACGAACGACGTCGGGACCACCGGTACGCCCGCATCGGCGAGGTCGGCGAGGTAGTGCTTGTCGCTGTTCCAGCGCACGACGCGCGCGGGATTCTGGACCCGCGGATCGAGCGCATCGACCCACCGCAGGAAGGCCGCGTGCTTCCGCGGGTAGTCCCACGTCGATCGAAGCACCACCGTCTGGAAGTCCTCCCACCGCACGTCCGGGTCGTCCCAGACCACCCGGGCGACGTCGACGCCGCGTCGCTCGAGCGCGGTGATCAGGAGAGCGTCGTCGTCGAACTCGGGCGGCACCGCGGCGCTCGTCGCGACCCCCACTCTCACGCGGCCATCGTAGTCTCGCCCCACGGCGGTCACCGTGGGGCGGGATGACGGCGCCGTCCGTGGCTGCCCCAGGGCCGCGGCACGTCAAGGCCGCCGCTGCTACTGCTTTCGCTGATGAAGGCCGCCGTGTACACCCGCTACGGCCCGCCCGAGGTGCTGCGCGTGACCGACGTGCCCGCACCGGTGGCGAAGGACGACGAGGTGCTCGTGCGGGTGCGGGCGACCTCGGTCAATCGCACCGACCGCGGGTTCCTCCGAGCCGAGCCGTGGATCGTGCGGCTGTTCGCGGGGCTGCGCGCCCCGAGACGGACGATCCTCGGCTGCGAGTTCGCGGGCGACGTGGAGGCGGTCGGCGGGAGCGTGACGCGGTTCGCGGTCGGCGACCGCGTGTTCGGCTTCGACGACGCCGGGTGGGGCGGCCAGGCGGAGTTGAAGACGATCGCCGAGAGCCGGATGGTCGACACGATCCCCGACGGGCTCTCGTACGAGGACGCCGCCGTGAGCACCGAGGGGGCGCACTACGCGCTCCGCTACGTCCGCGCGGTGCACATGGGGAGCGGGACCCGAGTGCTCCTGCACGGCGCCACCGGGGCGATCGGGACGGCGGCGGTGCAGCTGCTGAAGCACGCCGGCGCATCCGTCGTCGCGACGAGCACGACGGCGAGCGTCGAGCTCGTGCGCGCGCTCGGCGCCGACGCCGTCGTCGACTGGGAACGGGAGGACTTCACGGCGCTCGACGAGCGCTTCGACGTCGTCTTCGACGCCGTCGGGAAGAGCTCGTTCGGCGCGTGCAGGCCGCTCCTCCGAGGCGGGGGCGTGTACGTCTCCACCGACCTCGGGCCGTGGGCGCAGAACGCGCCGCTGTCACTCGTCGGCCCCGTCTTCCGGGCGGTCGGCGCCAAGCGCGTCGCCTTCCCCCTGCCGCGGGCGAGCCGTGAGGCGATCGCGTTCCTGCGCGAGCGCCTGGCACGGGGCGAGCTGCGGCCCGTGATCGACCGGGCCTACGGGCTCGACGACATCGTCGAGGCGTACCGATACGTCGACACCGGCCTGAAGGTCGGCAACGTCGTCGTGCGCGTCGCCTAGCCGTCGCCGGTCGGGCCTCCCGGCAGGACTCGATCGCCCCGGCGGGAGACCGCGCCCCTGCTACTTGCCGATCGCCGCGATCAGCGCCATGAGGATGAAGCCGGCTCCCAGCCCGATCAGCACCCACGCGGCGACATCGCCGAGCAGCACGCCGAGGCCGATGCCGACGAGGATCCCGCCGACGAACGCCGGGCCGCCGTACGTGTAGCCGCGTCCCGCCGCCGAATCACCAGAGTCCGCCCCCACCGAATCTCCTCCTCTCGGGCCGATGTCCGAAACGCCCGCCGCGCGAGGCAAGCCCGCGGGCCGTCTCGTCGTCAGCATCTCCCCGCGCCTCCGGCGGCGCATCGGGGCGCTTGCCGATCGTCGCTACCGGGATCCCCCGACGCTCCGGCCGTCGCCGAGCCGAGGAGCCGCGGGCTCCGGGCGACCCCGTCCGTCGCTTCCTAGAGGTCGGACGTGAGCACGAGCGTGATCCGCCCGCTCTTCGCCCCTCGCCGCACGACGTACCTCGTCAACAGCTCCTCGTAGGCGGGGTGCACGATCGCGATGTGGATGTGCGGGGCACGGCCTCCGTACGAGCCGGGGACGGGGCCCTCGAAGCGAAACCTGCCCGAGCGGTCGGTGACGACGCTCGCTCGGCCCTTCGGCCCGTAGCCCTTCCGTCCCGCCTGCCAGAGGACGACGCGGATCCCCGCGAGCGGCTTGCAGTCGGGAGCCCGCAGCACGCGCCCGACGAGGACGTGGCCCTTCCCGATCTTCGAGCGGCGCGGCGCGGCGACGCGCTGCACGAAGGGGCCGGCGACGTCGCTCTCGGTGGGCTTGCAGCGTGCGGCTGCGGGCGCGCTCTCGACGCCGGCCGCCAGCGCTCCGGCGGCGGCGGCGACGGCAATGGCGAGGGCGCGTACCCACGACATCGCCCCCAGGGTAGCGAGCGACGGCGTTCCCGTCTGCCACGGCGCGGACGCGAAGCGCCCGGCGGCGCCGCCGTGTCGCGAGCCCTCACGACGCGCCGCGGGGCTCCGCCCGCACCGCGAGCCCGCTCAGAGGCTGTCGCGGAGGATCGCCTCGAGAGCCGCGGCGTCGACGTCCTTCGGGGCGTTCACGAGCAGGCGCTGCTGCTTGAGCGCGCCCTCGACGATCGCCGGGATGTCGTCCTCCCCGTAGCCGACCTCGGAGATCGTCGTCGGGGCGCCGACGTCGCGCATCAGCTGCAGGAACGACTCCGCGAGGTCGTCGCCGCCGTCGATCAGGCGGGCCGCTTCACGGCAGCGCTCGGGGGCGGCGTCGGCGATGAAGCGGAACGACGCCGGTGCGGTCACGGCCACCGCGAGCCCGTGCGGAACGAAGGCGCTCCCCCCGTAGCCGGGCGCCGACCACGCGTGCTTCAGCGACGCGATCGGGTACGAGAGCGCGTGCGGGACGTGGACGCCGGCACTGCCGAAGCCGACACCTGCGATCGTCGCGGCGAGCGCCATGTCGCTCCGCGCGTCGACGTCCGAACCGTCGGCGACCGCCCGCCGCAGGTTCGCGCCGACGAGCCCGATCGCCTCGGCGCACAGGAGGTCGGCCAGCGGATGGGCGCCCTGGTAGGGCGGCCGCTCCGCGGGTGGGAGCTTCGGACGGCGGTCGTACGGCAGCGTCGTGTAGCCCTCGAGCGCGTGGAGGAGGGCGTCGAGGCCGACCGAGGCCGTGACCCCCGGCGGGCAGCTGACGGTGAGGAGCGGGTCGACGATCGCGATCCGCGGGCGCAGGTAGCGGTGCGAGATGCCGCTCTTGACGCCGACGTCGACGATCGCGACGGTCGTCACCTCCGATCCCGTGCCGGAGGTCGTCGGCAGGGCGACGAGCGGCAGCAGCGGCCCCGGCACCTGACGGCCCTCTCCGACCGGCTTGTTGAGGTAGTCGTAGACGCCGCCGCCGTGGGTCGCGAACAGCGCGCAGAGCTTCGCGGTGTCGAGGGCCGATCCCCCGCCGACGCCGACGAACCCGTCCCAGCCCCCGGTCGTCGCCGCTTCGATCGCCTCTGCGATCGAGGCCTCGGTCGGCTCGCCGGCGATCCGGTCGAAGACGCCGCTCTCGATCCCGGCGGCGCGCAGCTCGTCCTGCATCCGCGCCGCGACGCCGGAGGAGACGACGAACGGGTCGCAGACGAGGAGCGCCCGCGAGACGGCGAGCCGGGCGAGGTGGGTGCCCGTCTCGGACGAGCTGCCCTGGCCGAACACGATGTGGGGGAGCTCGAGCGAGAACGTCGTCTCGAGGCTCACAGCGCCCGTTCCTCCTCCTCCTGCCAGGCCGAGAGGCCGAGGAGCTCGTTCAGCTCGCCGAACACCATGAGGCGCTCGAGAACCTCGCGGCTCGTGCGATCGCGCTGCAACGCGGTCGCGATCTCGAGCGCCGACTGGGCGGCGGCGAACAGCGACGTCGTCGGGTAGAGGCAGATCCGGAAGCCGGCCGCCGCCGTCTCCTCGGCGGTGAGGAGCGGTGTCTTCCCGTGCTCGGAGTAGTTCGCCACGAGCGGCTTCTCCCCGACGGCAGCCGCGATCGTGTGCATCTCCTCGACCGAGCGCGGCGCGTCGGGGAAGAGGACGTCCGCGCCCGCCTCCGCGTAGGCGGAGAGCCGCTCGATCGCGTCGTCGAGCCCGGTGACGGCGATCGCGTCGGTGCGGGCGATCACGACCGTGTCGGGGTTGCTCCGCGCGGCGAGCGCGGCCCGCACCTTCCGCACCATCTCGTCGCGAGGGATCACCTTCTTCCCCTCCATGTGGCCGCAGCGCTTGGGGAACGTCTGGTCCTCGAGCTGGATCGCGGCGGCGCCCGCCCGCTCGTACTCGCGCACGGTCCGGGTGACGTTCGTCAGCTCGCCGAAGCCGGTGTCGGCGTCGGAGATCAGCGGCACCGAGACGGCCTTCGAGATCCGCTCGACGTGCGCGCACATCTCGGTCTGCGTCATCAGCCCGATGTCCGGGAGCGCGAAGTTGGCGGCGGCGGCGGCGTAGCCGCCCGTGTAGAGGGCCTCGAAGCCCGCGTGCTCGTAGATGCGGGCGACGAGCGCGTTGTACGCGCCGCCGACGAGCAGCACCTCGCCGCTCGCCAGGCGCTCGCGAAGTCGGCGCGCCGGAGTCATGCAGCGCAGCCTAGCGACGGTCGCTCCGCCGCACCTCCGGGTGTGCCCGCGTCGCCGGGCGGCCGGCCTGGCCTCCCGGGCGATGCCTCTTCCGGTCTGGAGCCCGCGGCGCGGGCCGCCCGGTGCACGGGCGAGGCCGGGCGGCGCGCGCCCGGCCCCGTGCGGCGTCGCGACGCTAGTGCTCGATGCGATCCTTGAGGTTCGCGAGCACGCTCTCTGCCTCGCGCTCGTTCAGCCTGACGATGAACGGCTCCGCGAACTTCCCGAGCAGCTTCGCCGGGATCTCGTAGTCGGCCTTCACCGTGACCTTCGTGCTCCCGTTCTCCGGCGCGAACGCCCAGTCGAACGTGCTCGGGATCTGCCCCGTGTTCTTCTCGACGACGTGGCGTCCGGGCTCGAACTCGACCGTCTCCGTGTCGCCCTCGAAGCGCATCCCGAGGAGCTTGTACGACCAGTGGTACCGGTGCCCGCCACCCGGCAGTTCCTGGACATCGGTGATGTCCATCATGCTCGGCCAGATCTCGAGCAGGTTCTTCGGATCGTCGAAGTACTCGAAGATCGTCTCCGGCGGGGCATCGATCGTGATGGCCTTTTCGACCGTCGCCATGGTCTCACCCCCTTTCGGCGGCGAGTGATCGGCGTCCGGGCCGGCCGGACCGGCGCGGACGGCCACCACCCAGTATCCGTCCCGTGAGCGCGCCGCACATCAGCGAGAACCCGTACCTCGTCCGCGGGACGGGGAGTCGTGGGGAGGCGCACGACCCCGCCGGCGGGTCGCGCCGTCGCCGCTTCCTGCGGAGCTGACGCGCCGGGTGCTCGGTCGAGGGATACTGGGGACGTCGAGCCGGAGGTGGGAATGCACCGGTTGGATCTGGACGCGTGGCCGAGGCGCGAGCACTTCGACCTGTTCAGCGCCTTCGACTACCCGTACTTCAGCCTCTGCGCGGACGTCGACGTGACGGCGTTCCGTGACCACGTCGAGCGCGACCGCCTGTCGTTCAACCTCGCCGTCGTGTACGCGATCGCGCGAGCCGCCAACGCCGTGCCGGAGTTCCGCTATCGCATCCGGGACGGGGACGTGGTCGAGCACGACGTCGTCCATCCCTCCACGACGATCATGGGAGCGGACGAGGTGTTCGGCTTCTGCACCCTCGTCTACGACGAGGACTTCCCGGAGTTCGCGCGCGCCGCCGCCGAGAAGATCGCGCAGATGCAGGCACGACCGCGCGTCACGGAGGCGGGGGAGGGGCGCGACGACCTGCTGTTCATGACGGCGATCCCGTGGGTGTCGTTCACGAGCTTCATGCACCCGCTCCGCCTGAGCCCGCCCGACTCGATCCCACGCTTCGCCTGGGGGAGGTACGCCGACTCCGGCGGCCACGTGACGCTGCCCTTGAGCGTGCAGGGCCACCACGCGGTGATGGACGGGCTCCACGCCGCGAAGTTCTACGCACAGGTGCAGGAGTGCTTCGCCCGTCCCGCCGACGTGCTCAGCGGCGCCCGAGCCCCACGCGGCTGATCGTCGAAGGAACGACGACCGCGGGCATGGACAGCCCGTCCCCGTCGCCTCAGCCGCCGGTGGGCGCGGGGGGCGGGGAGGACGCTGCCCGGACGAGCGCGGTCATGAGGTCGACGGCCCGCTCCCGCGTGACGCGACCGCTCGCGGTCAGCGAGCGCCAGGTCGCGAAGTCGACGGCGTGACGGGCGGCCGCCGTGAGGACGTCCCGCCTGCGGCCCCGCGTGCCCCAGTCCGCGGCGATCACCCGCGCTGCCTCGGCGAGGTAGTCCTCGAGCAGGGTCAGCGGCGGGCGGAGGGCCTCGACGAGGTCCGCGTCGCGAAAGACGTTCGCGTACATCGGCGCCGTGTGCTCGTAGTAGGCGTAGAGGTCGGCGAGGGCGCGTGCGAGCCGAGCCTGCGGGTCGTCGATCGCGCGCCAGGTGTCGAGGTCCGGCGGCGGGTTCGCGGCGAGGAAGTGCTCGGAGCACGCGACGTAGAGCTCCTCGTTCGTGGGGAAGTGCCGGTACACGGTCTGTCGCTCGACGCCGGCCCGCCGGGCGACTGCGCTCACCGTGGTACGGCTCGGGCCGACGGAGCCGTGCAGCTCGACCGCAGCCTCCGTGATCCGGCGCCGTGTCGCGGCCATCGCGTCCGCGCGCTTCTTGAGCCGGTACGTCCGCCGCGCACGATTTTCGTGGTACGTCACTGTATGACGAATATTGACAGATCGCGTCGCCCCGCGTAGATTCGCGTTTGCCATTCATCACCGCTCGACGAAGGGAGAACGATTCCGTGTTGACTGCGAAGACAGCCGAGCAGGAGCTCGTCCAGGTCTGGTGGGACAGCGATCCCGACCGTGCGCGGCTCCGGGTGACCTTCCCGATCAACAAGGCGGTCGGCTCGGAGGAGAGCGCCGTCGTCTACTTCGAGATCGAGCCCGGCAACCGGCTACCGCTCCACACCGACAGCGCCGAGGAGATCCTCTACATCGTCGCCGGCGAGGGGGAAGCGACGGTCGGCGAGGAGCGTGGGCGCGTCGTCGCCGGTGACCTCGCGGTCGTCCCCTCGATGGTCCCGCACGGCATCGCCAACACGGGCGACGAGACGCTCAAGGTCGTCGGGTTCTTCACGGCATCCGAGATCGTCTCGACGTTCGACGAGCCGCTGCAGCCGATGGGAGTGGCCGTGGTCACCCAGGGAGCACCGCCACCCGCCTGAGGCGACGTCGGGCGGTGACGCACCGCGAAGCGGCGGCGGCCTCGGCTACCAGCGCTCCCAGCGGACGACCTCCGCGAGGGGTCGCCGCCGGCGGCGGAGGTCGGCGCTCCTGCGCTCCTCCATCGGCTCCGGAGCCGGATGCCCGACGGTCACGACGCCGACGACCTGGACGTCGCCGGGCATCCCGAGGAGCAGTCGGAGCCGGTCGTTGTTCTCCGGCGGGTAGAGCGTGAACAGGCCGGCTCCGAGGCCTTCGTCGACCGCGGCGAGCAGGAGCACCAGCATCGCCTGGCCGACGTCGATCCACCACCACGGGACCGGCCAGTCGATCTCCTCGCCGTCCTCGAGCTTCTCCGGCTCCCGATAGCGGTCGTGGTAGTCGTCCTCGCGGAGCGCGACGACCACGTGCACCGGTGCGCGGGAGATCCACGGCTCGTACCCGCGCTCGACGTAGAAGGGCTCGTCCGCGAGCTCGGCGATCCGCGCGCGGGTCTCGGCCTCGGTGACGACGACCATGCGCACGCCCTGGCTGAAGCCGGCGCTCGGCGCCGTCCGGGCCCGCGCGACGATCCGCTCCACCGAGGCGCGTGCGACCGGCTCGTCCCGGTAGTTGCGCACCATCCGCCGCCGGCGCAGGGCCTCTCCGAGCTCCATGACCGGAGATACTGCCCGTTTCCCTCGGGCTAGCCTCACCGCTCGCCCGCCGTGTGCCAGGAAGGCCCGGTCGTCGCCGCGTCGATCCGGTGGCGGACGTGCCCGCGGCACACGAGGCCACGGCCGATCGCCGAGGACCGCATGCGACAGGTCGCACGGCCGCCGAAGGCCGCGTCGTCTAGCTCTCGGGGGCGTCCGACTCGGCCGGGCGTGGGGCGATCATCCGCGCGAGCCAGTAGTCGCCCGACTCCGCGAAGCGCCCACAGATGTAGTCGCACTCCTGGTCGCGCCCGAAGGCGATCGCCCCCACCGGCGGCACTCCGCCGTCGGGAAGGCGGACGACGCGAGACTCCTCGATGCCCCGCTCGAGCGCGTACCACCGTGCCAGGGCCTGTGGCGCGCGGTCGTCGTAGTCGATGTAGACGGTGCCTCCGTCGGCCCAGACCCGCTCGAGCAACTCGGGGACACCAGCCTCGAAGGGGCCGGTGCGGAGCGGCCCGTTCCGCTGGAAGTTGTCGACGAAGAGCCCGAACTGGATCGCCGCCGCGACGCCGAGGCACAGGGCGAGGGCCCGCGCCCACATCGCTCGCGACGCGGCCTCGATCACGAACGCGACCGCGGGGATCGCAACGACGACGAGCATCACGGCGAAGGGCACGAGCCGGATCGCATGGAAGCGGTCGATCGTCAGCGCAGCCGGGATCGGCGACACGGCGAGCGCCGCCACGGCGAAGCGCCAGAACGGATCCGATCGCTGGCGCGCGAGCACCAGCACGACGCCGCCGATCGAGAGCGCGAGGGACACCCCGAGCAACGCGCCCGCTCCGTCCGTGTGGATGTACGGCTTGACATCGCCGGAGACGACGTAGTGCCAGACCTGGAGGTCCTGCAGGTAGTTGACGATCGCCCGTCCCGCGACACCGATCGCCGACATGTCGTCCGTGACGAACGTCGTCGCGTCGAATCGGCGGGTCAGGGCACCCGGATGAGCGCGCACGTAGACGAGCAGGGGCACCTGGGTCGCGAGGAAGCCGAGCCAGGCCGTCAGCACCCACTTCCACCGCTCCCTGCCGAGGAGCGCGACGAGGGCACCGGCGAGCAGCGGAGCCAGGGCCCGTCCACCGGCGTATGCGTACGTCAGCGCCCCGAGCGCGGCCGCGACGGGCAATGCCGTGATCGGGCTCCAACGGCCGAGCCGGCTCGCTCGCTCGACGCCGAGCAGCGCGAGGCTCAGGAAGAGCGGCACCATCGAGACCTCGTACGCGACGCGGCCCAGCTCGAAGAGCCAGGGCGTGCATCCCGCCAGGACGACGATCACGACCCCGACGACCGCCCGCCCGGTTCTCCGGTAGGCGAGCCACCCGAGCAGGAGGATCGCAGCCAGCACGCACACGGCCGCGAGCCCGCGGGCGACCTCCTTGTGCGCGCCCGTGACCCGGAACACCCCGGCCAGCGTGTAGACGAAGACGGGGCTCTTGTAGTCGAGGAACGACGTGAAGTAGAGCGGGAAGCGGGCGCCGTCCTCGTCTCTGCCTTCGTGCCCGATCGTGTACGCGTTGTAGGCGAGCGCCGCCTCGTCGCGCATGAACCCCGGAGGGTTGCCCGGCGACAGCCACAGCTGGAACGCCGCCACGGTGACGACGACGGCGAGCCCGACGAGGACGCGCGGGCTCAGCTGCACGGCGGTGAAGTCCCGTCGGGGGGGCCGGTCACGAGTCGCCGAAGGCACGTGGGCTCGTCCGATCCCGGGGCGTGGTGCGGGTCGTCGCGAGCAACGCTCGCCGGATAGTGGTAGCGCAGCGTGATGACCGGTTGACGATGTCCGCCATCGTGCCCTACGCGCCGGTGCACCGGGCTATCCTCGGCGCATGCGCGTGACCGTGCGCCTGTCCGGCTCCCTCGCGCAGCGGCTCGGGACGCGGCAGTCGCTCGACCTCGACGCGGGGGCGACCGTCGCCGACCTGCTCGACGCCGTCGCCCGATCGGCGGAGGTCGACTGCGACGCGACGCAGACGCTGGCCGTCGTCGCGGGCGGGACGATCGTGCCGCACGAGCACGCGCTCGCCGACGGCGACGAGCTCGACGTGCTCGTGCCGGTCGCAGGCGGGTAGCGCCCGCGACCGGCCTCGCACTCCTCAGGCGGGCATGTCGTAGTGCGTGCGGACGAGCTCCTCGAGCCCGCGGGCGGCGAGCCGCGACGCCGGCGCGAGGAAGGTCACCTGCACCACGCCCGGCGCGCGCCCGATCTCGATCGCGCCGGTGATCGTCGCCCGGTTCTTCACCTCCGGCACCGACAGGTCGAGCAGCGCGGCGCCGCGGGCGAGCCCGTTGTCGACGGCGCTGTTGAGGTCGGGCCCCGTGCCGACGACGGAGATCGGCAGCAGGTCCTCGAGCTCCACGCCGTGGCGGGCGGCGACCTCGGTGGCGCGCGTCCGCTCGGCGGCCGACAGCGGTCGTGCGAGGAACGGCAGGTCCTCGGCGACGGGGAGGATGACGGGCCCGTCCAGCTCGAGCCCCTTCAGCACGTCGACCTGCAACGTGACCGTGCCCGAGACGTCGCAGGTGTGCCCGGCGATCTCGCCGTCGCCCTGCATCGCGTGCATGTCGCCGAGGTAGACGCCGGCGCCCGCGACCTTGACCGGCGCGATCACGACCGCTCCGGCCCGCACCGCGTCGATGTCCATGTGCCCGTCGGTGCGGTGGGCGAGGTCGTCGGCTGTCACGGCGCGGGCGTGCGGCGCCCCGAGCAGGAACGAGCCGAAGTCGCCCGCGTTGTGCGAGTCGGGCATGTCGACGGCGGGTGTCGTCCCGAGCTGGCCCATGAAGGGCCGCAGGCGCGTCGCGACGCCCACGAGGTCGTGCGGCGCGAACAGGAGGATCGGGTTCTGGATCGAGCGCTCCGGGAGCGCCGCCGCCGTGTACGCGTCCGCCGCGAACGCCTCGGCCTGCTCGCGGCCGACCGTCACGCCGACGCGCCACTCGTCGTCGAACGCGATCGTGTACCCGTTCGTGAACGCGAACGGCGCCGCCGGCTCGCCGCACGCCGCGCACCGCACCGCGTCGGGGCCGATGCCCTCCACGACGGTGGGCTCGTCCTCGGCGCCGCACGACGCGCAGACCTTCGCGCAGTAGGGGTCGCCGTTGAAGCGACCCTCCACCCAGCGGTCGTTGCCCGACGCCGTCGCGATCGACGTCACCGAGATGTCGCGGATGTGGATGGCGACGGCGTCGCCGACCTCCGCCCCCTCGACCGCGACCGGCAGCGTCACCTCGTGCCCGCCCTTGATCGCCGGCGTGATCATCGGCCCCCAGCAACCGGGGGCGGTGTTCGCGACGATGTGCCCGCCGTCGCGCACCGGCCCGAGCATCTCCGTGCCCGGCCCGATGATCCCGTCGCAGAACCGATCGACGAACACGGTCTCCGCTCCCTCGCGGGTCCGTGCCCTCTCGTCGACAGCCATGGCTGACCTCCTCGATGCGAAGTGGGACGCTCGAGCGACCGTAGCACCACCCGGCGGCAGGGTCGTCGCCGGGGCCCCGCGGCCCGTCGGGGTCAGGGAACGGCCACGCGCGAAGAGCGCGCTCGGTATCCTCGGCGCATGCCGCGGTACCTCGTGCAGCGGGAGTTCGACCCGATGAGCGCGGAGGCGATGGAGGCCGTCCTCGTGCGCTCCAAGCAGCTCGTCCAGGACGAGTTCACCGACGTCACGTGGGAGCACAGCCACGTGTGCACCGACGAGACCGGGCTCGTCACGAGCTACTGCGTGTACGAGGCCCCGAGCAAGGAACGCGTGTACGAGCACTCGAGCGAGCTCGGCGGACACACGATCGTCCGCATCCACGAGCTCGTCGGGGACATCTACCCGGCCGAGCTCCGCGCCTGATCGCCGGCGCTGCGGACCGAGCCGACGTCGATCGTCGCGTGCGTCTGCAGCTGGAAGGTGAGGCCGATGCTCTTCGCCAGCTCGCCCCGGCGGGGATCGTCCTCGGGCAGTGAGCGCAGCGCGCGCGTGTAGAGCAGGAACGCCTGGTCGAACGCGAGACGGTCGGTCGCCCACTGCGCCGCCGCGATCGAGTGGTCGACCGCCCGCTCGGACCCGGCCTCGTGGAAGTGGTGCGCGGCCTCGACCGAGTGCGGGCCGGGGGAGACCCCGACACGCCGCTCGAGCTCCTCGGCCAGCGCGAGGTGGAGCGACGTCCGCCGCGCGCCGGTGAGGCTCTCGTACACCGCATCGCGGATCAGCGCGTGCGTGAACCGGAGGTGCGCGTGGTCGTCGGTCTCGTCGACGAGGCCCGCCTGCAGCAGGCTGTCGACGATGTCCGCCAGCTGGGGGCCGGTGCACTCGCGCCCGATCGCGGACGAGACGAGGGAGACGTCGAACACGGGCCCGGCGACCGCGCACGCCCCGAGCAGCGACACGTCGTCGGCCGGCAGCCTGCTCATACGCTGACGCACGACCGCCCTCACGCCCTCGGGAACGGCGTCCAGGCTCTCCTGCCCGTCCGCCACCGCCCGGAGCAGCTCCCGGAGGAAGAACGGGTTGCCGTTCGTGCGTGCGAGGAGCGCGCCCGCGTCGAGCGCGCGGCCGGCGCCCCAGGCCTCCACGAGCGGCTCGATCTCCGACGCCGTCAGGCCCGAGAGCGCGATCTGCGTCAGGGGGGCGTCGCGGTGCAGGTCCGTGACCAGCGTCTCCAGCGGCGTCCCCTCGAGCTCCGCCTCGCGGAAGCCGAGGACGACGAGGCAGCCGCGGGTGCGCGACGAGCGGACGAGGTGCCGCACGAGATGCGTCGTCGAGGTGTCGGCCCAGTGCTGGTCGTCGAGGAGCAGCACTGCGGGCTGCGTCTCCCCGAGGTCGCCGACGAGACAGGCGACGCGGTCGAAGAGCCGGTACCGCCGCTCCTCGGCCGAGAGCTCGGCGCCGCCGGGGTCGAGCTCGTCGAGCGACGACCGGACGCGATCCGAGAGCGCCGCGACGAAGACCTCGTAGGGGACGAACGACTCGGGCGAGGCCGCCCCGTAGAGCACCTCGTGTCCGGCGGCGTGCGCGCGGACGCCGAACTCGGCGAGCAGGCGCGACTTCCCGATCCCGGGCTCCCCGGTGAGCGTGACGACGGTCGGGTGCTGGACCTCGCCGGCGTCAGCGAGCGCGCGCTCGAGGCGCACGAGTGCGTCCTCCCGCCCGACGAACGGCCCCCGGGCGAGCCGCTCGAGCCCGACGGGGAGGCCGCCGGCGGAGGACGTGCGATGCGCGCGGGGCGGGGGGAAGTCCGTGGACAGGCCGTCGATACAGACCTGCCACAGGCGTTCCGGCTCGTCGAAGTCCTTCAACGGGAACTCGCCGAGGTAGCGGAGCGCGACGCCGGGTGGGAGCTCCTCGACGAGATCCCGCGTGACGGCCGAGATCAGCACCTGACCGCCGTGGGCGAGCCCCTGGATCCGCGCCGCCCGATGGACGGCCATCCCCACGAGCCCGGTGTCCGTCTGCAGCGGCTCCCCCGTGTGCAGCCCCATCCGCACGCGCAGCGAGGTCGCGGCGAGTGCCCGCTGCGCGTCGGCGGCGGCCGCGAGCGCCGCCCCCGCGGTCTGGAAGCCGACGAAGAACGCGTCTCCTTCGGTGCCGAGCTCGTGGCCGCCGTGCGCCGCGAACGACTCGCGGATCAGTGCATGGTGCTCGGCCAGCACGCGCGCGTATGCCTGCGCGCCGAGCTCGTCGAGCATCCTCGTCGACCCTTCGATGTCCGTGAAGAGGAGCGTGAGCGTCCCCGTCGGCAGATCCGTCACCGGCTCAGTATGGGCACAACGACGCCGCCCGCGGCCCGGGTGGCGCGTTCGCCGTCGTCTGGGTGCCGGGATGCGACGGTGCCCCGGGGACGCGGGTCGTGACCGGTGTCGGTTCGGGGTTGACAGCGGGTGTGCGAGGCCGTAGATTCCTGCGTGCACCGAGCACGGGGCGCGAGTAGGTCGAAGCCCGTCGCGAAGGCTCTACGCGGAAGCGGACGGTCGGCGCGGTGGGTGGACGAAAGCGCAACCGGCTCGGTGAATTCGTTTCTCGGCCGGGTGTGCGCGTCCGAGCGCCCCGAGATCTCCGTGGCCGGCGGGAACGGCCACGCCGCGGGCGAGGGGGTCGATCGTCTACGCTCGCGCGATGGTCGAGCTCCGTGACTTTCCCCTGCTCGAGGCGCTCACCGACGAGGAAGTCGGGGAGCTCGCGCGGGCGGGGCGCGAGATCGAGCTGGCCCCCGGGGACGCGCTCTTCGAGGAGGGTGAGATCGCCGACCGCGTCTGGTTCCTCCTCGACGGGGAGCTCGAGACGTCGAGGCGCGTCGGGTCGCAGGAGCTCCTCCTGACCACCCACGAGGCAGGGGGGACGATCGCCACGACCTCGGTGCTCACCGGGATCCCCTTCCGCGCGGGCACGTACGCGACGACCCCCTGCAGTCTCCTCGAGGTGGACGCGAAGACGTTCACCGCCCTCGTCGCGAGCCACCCACCTGTGCTCCGTCGGTTGATCCGCACGGTGGACGTGGTGGCGCAGAACCTCCAGAGCATGGGGCAGGAGCGGGAGAAGCTCGCGTCGCTCGGCACGCTCGCGGCCGGGCTCGCGCACGAGCTGAACAACCCCGCCTCGGCGGCGGCCCGGTCGGCGGAAGTCCTCCGCGACCTCGAGGCGACGCGGTGGGCGGCGCTCGACGCGCTCGTCGCGGCCGGCGTGCCGCCCGACGGCCTCGGACGCCTCGTCGCCCTCGTCTCCGGGACGCCGGAGGCGGAGCCCCGGACGCTCGGGGCGCTCGAGAGCGCCGATCGGGAGTCGGACGTCATCGACCGTCTCGAGCGGGCCAGCGTGCCCGACGCGTCCGAGATCGCGTACGCGATCTGCGCCGTCGGTCGGGACGCGACGTTCGTCGATCACGTCGAGGGCGCGGTCGGCGCGGCGAACCTGGAGCCGGCCCTCCGCTTCGCCGCCGCCTGCCTGGACACGACGACCGTCCTCCGCGAGCTCAGCGGGTCGACCGGCCGGATCGCCGAGCTGGTCGGCTCCGTCAAGCAGTACGCCTTCCTCGACCAGGCCCCGCGCCAGGAGGTCGACGTCCACGAGGGCCTCGAGACGACGCTGACCGTGCTCGCCAACAAGCTGCGGCAGGGAGACGTGTCGGTCGTGCGCCACTTCGATCCGGACCTGCCCCGGGTCGACGCCGCCGGCGGGGAGCTCAACCAGCTCTGGACGTACCTCGTCGACAACGCGATCGACGCCGTGGACGGCAACGGCACGATCTGGCTGCGCACCGAGCGGCGGGGCGAGTTCGTCGTCGTCGAGATCGCCGACGACGGCCCCGGGATCCCGGAAGGGGAGCAGGCGCGGATCTTCGACCCGTTCTTCACGACGAAGGCCGTCGGGCAGGGCACCGGGCTCGGCCTCTACCACGCCCAGCGCATCGTGCTCCAGCACCGGGGCGAGCTCCACCTGAAGTCGGATCCGGGCGAGACGTGCTTCCAGGTGCGGCTGCCCATTCGCTCGAGTACGTAGCGGCCGTCGAGGACGGCCGGTCGTCGCGCGGCGGAGCCCGCACGGACGACCGGGGCGCCGGTGGCGGTTCCCGGTTGACAGCGGGTGTGCGAGGCCGTAGATTCCCGCGTGCACCGAGCACGGGGCGCGAGTAGGTCGAAGCCCGTCGCGAAGGCTCTACGCGGAAGCGGACGGTCGGCGCGGTGGGTGGACGAAAGCGCAACCGGCTCGGTGAATTCGTTCTGGGCCGGTCGACCCGGTCGTGATCGCGGGGCTCCTGGAGGCCGGAGGGGCGACGCCCGTGATCGATCGGGGTACCGGACGAGGTCTCCGTGGCGAGCCGCCACGTCGAGGAAGGCCCGCCCGGGGCGCGGTCGCGATCACCGGCTGAGCAGTGTCGACTGCGCGGCGCCCGCCGCCGCCGTCTCACTCGTAGAGGAGCGCCTCGACGATGTTCACCTTCGCGGCACGGCGGGCGGGGGCGATGGCGGCGGCCACGCCTGCGACCGCAGCGAGCAGCAGCAGCGTCACGATCAGCGGGTAGGGGATCGAGAGGACGAGGCCTTCGCCGGAGAGCGCCTGCACGGAGACGACCGCGAGGACGAGCCCGATGCCGGCGCCGATGATCGCGCCGATGAGGGCGGTGATCACCGACTCGTACCGGATCAGGCGCCTGATCTGGCGCTTCGAGGTGCCGATCGCGCGCAGCATCCCGATCTCGCGCGTGCGCTCGTGGATCGAGAGGATGAGCGTGTTCACGACGCCGAAGATCGCGATCAGGATCGAGAGCGCGAGGAGCGCGTAGACGATGGCGATGACCTGGTTGACCTGCAGGCGGGCATCTGCCTTGACCTCGGCCTGCGAGCGCGACTCGACGTTCGGGAAGCCCGCGGCGAGGGCGTCGTCGATGCGCGCGCGCACCGTGTCCGGATTCGCTCCGTCCTCGAAGGCGACGAGCGCGAAGTCGTCCCCGTCGGCCCCGAAGGCGTCGACCAGGCTGTCGCGCGGGACGGCGAACGTGCTCACGAGCAGGCTCGCCCCGTCGCGGATACTGCCCCGGACCGTGTAGGAGACGCTCCGTCCGAGCGGCGTCGTGAGCCGGATCACGTCGCCGACGGCGATTCCGTTGTCGTCGCCCCAGTCGGTCTCGATGATCGCGCCGTCGGCGCCGAGCGTCGCGAGGGTCGCGTCGGAGCCGTCGCGCCAGTCGAGGTTGCTGACGAGGGCCACGGTGTCGGGGTCGATGCCGTTCACGGGCTGCGTGCCCGAGACGCCGTCGACGAGCGCGTCGCTCCCCGCGACCGGCGACACGACGGCGACGCCGTCGACCCCGCGGATCGCCTCCGTCACCTGCGTGGGGATCCGCAGGAACCCGCCGTCGCTGTTGTTGAGGATGAGGTCGCCCGCGAACTGCCGGTCGAGCGCCTGATCGACCGACTTCGTCAGCGCCGACGCGAAGGTGGCCACGAACACGACGAGCGCGAGGCCGATCATGAGGGCGGCCGCGGTCGTCGCCGTCCGGCTCTTGTTGCGCTGCGTGTTCTCGCGCGCGAGGAGCCCGGGAACGCCACCCAGGTGCTCGAGCGGCCATCCGACGAGCGCCGACAACGGCCCGATCAGGCGACTGCTGAGGAGCGCCACGCCGAGGAAGAGGAGGAGGACGCCCGGGCCGAGTAACAGGAACGCCGAGCCGAGGCTCGTGGTCGCGAACATCCCCAACGCGACCAGCAGCGCCGCGAGGCCGACGAGCACGAGCCCGGCCAGCGTGCGGCGGCGGGAGCGCGAGCGACGGTCATCTCCCTCGCGGATCGCCTCGAGCGGGGTCACCCGGGTCGCACGGCGCGCGGGCACGAGGGAGGAGACGACGGTCACGGTGACACCCACGACGACTGCGATCACGACGGTGCCGGGAGACAGGACGAGGCCGCTCGTGGGCAGGCCGAGCCCGAACGCGGCGAAGAACGCGGTGATGCCCTCGGCGAAGCCGATCCCGCCGAGGACCCCGAGCGCCGACGCGACGAGGCCGACGATCACGGCCTCGAGCACCACGGCCCCGAGCACCTGGCGGCGGTGGGCGCCGAGCGTGCGGAGCATCCCGAACTCGCGCGTGCGCTGGGCGACCGTGATCGAGAACGTGTTGAAGATGATGAAGCCTCCGACGAAGAGGGCGACCACGCCGAAGACCAGCAACGCCTTCGAGATGAAGCCGAACCCCTCCTTGAACCCCTGGGACTCCTCGGCGGCGTTCTCGTCACCGGTCAGCGCCTGGAGCGACGCCGGGATCGCCGCTTGGATCGCGACCTTCAGCTCCTCGGGCGACACCCCCTCCTCGGCTGCGACCGCGACCTCGTCGAGCCGACCCTCCTTGCCGGTCAGCCGCTGCGCCTCCGGCAGGGTGAGGATCGCCAGGCTGGCGCCGAGGAGCTCGACGCCGGAGCCCCACTGGGCGACACCGGAGATCGTGTACTCCTGCGCTCCCCCCGTCCCGGCGACCCGGGCCGAGTCGCCGACGCCCCAGCCCTCCCGGTCGGCGGTGAAGTTGTCGATCGCCATCTCGTCGGCGCTTTCGGGCGGGCGGCCCTCGACGTACCGCCACGGGCTGAACCGCTCGGGTACGACCGAGGTCGCGAAGTGGGGTGGGCCCGTCGGTCCGACGCGCTGCCCGGTCTCGTCGAGTACCGAGGCCGTCGGATCGAAGATCGTACCGGCGGCCTCGGCGACGCCGTCGACCGCGAGAACGCTCGCGAGCACCCCGGCGTCGAAGGCGGGCGGCAGGGCGCCGCGGGAGTCCTCGATCGTCTCCCTGGTCTTGACGCTGACGTCGATGCCGCTGTTCGACTCGCTGAAGATGTCGTCGAAGGAGTTGTTGACCGAGTCGGTCAGCATCATCGTGCCGGCGATCATCGCGACGCCGAAGAACACCGCGAGGGCCGTGAGGATCCCGCGCACCTTGCGCGCGACGACGCCGTGGAGTGTGAGGGCGAGCATGGCTACTCGACCTGCATCAGGGCCAGCACCTCGTCCGCCGACTGCACCCGACCGTCGTGGGTGACGACGCCGTCGGAGAGGACGATCACCCGGTCGGCGTAGGAGGCGATCCGCGGGTCGTGCGTGACCATGACCACGGTCTGGTCGAACTCGTCGACCGCTCGCCGCAGGAGGCCGAGGACGTCCGAGCCCGACTTCGAGTCGAGGTTTCCCGTGGGCTCGTCGGCGAACACGACGGCCGGCCGTGTCACGAGCGCGCGCGCGATCGAGACCCGCTGCTGCTGCCCGCCCGAGAGCTCCGACGGCCGGTGTGTCCGCCGGTCCGTCATCCCCACGGTCTCGAGCAGGCTCTCGACGCGCTGCGAGTCGGGGCGCTCGCCGGCGATCTTCACGGGCAGCACGAGGTTCTCCTCGGCCGTCAGGACGGGCACGAGGTTGAAGAACTGGAAGACGAAGCCGAGCTTGTCGCGACGTAGGTTCGTGAGCGCGCGGTCGTCGAGGGCCGTGACCTCGACCCCGTCGATCCACACCGAGCCGTCGGTCGGCCGGTCGAGCCCCGCGAGGATGTGCAGGAGCGTCGATTTCCCCGACCCGGACGGTCCCACGATCGCCGTCAGCTCGCCCCGGGGGAACTCGAGCGAGACTCCCGCGAGCGCATCGACGGCGGCCGCGCCCTCGCCGAAGCGCCGGTGCAGGTCCGCGCACCGGATCATCACGTGAGCGGTGTCCGGTCTCTGCTGCTGCTGCTGTTCGAGCTCGATCATCCGGGCCTCCAGGCGGTCCGACGCCTCCTCCGGTCTCGGCCGTGGTACACATCACCGCCCGGCCCGTGCCGGATGTGGATGGAGCCAACCATTCAGGTCGTGTCCGGGCGCGGCATCAGGGAAATTCCCGAGCCGTCGTACGTGAAAATACTCTCCGCCCAGATCGGTGCCCCCGCCCCGACACGGGAGGCGTCGGGCGTGGCGGCGTGCTCCGTAGTTCGTCACATCGAGAACGGTGTCGGCCCCCGATGCGTGTGGCAGGCACCCGGGGGAAGCTGCAGCAGGAGGTGGCGCGCGTGGACGCACTGAGCGGAAGGCGATCGGGCGCGGTCGAGCAGTGGCAGCGCCCGTGACACCGGCGCCGGGCTCCGGTGCCGCGGCCGGCCGGCCGCCGGCGATCAAGGCCTCGGCGCGACGCGTTGTCGCGCACGCGCGGTCCCTCGTGCGGCTCGAGCGGGAGCTGGCGCGGGCCGAGCTCGAGCGCAAGGGCCAGAGCATGGGCGCCGGTGCCGCGCTCGCCGTCGCCGCGCTCGTCTTCGCCCTCTTCGCGCTCGGCTTCGGGCTGGCCGCCGTCGCCGCCGCGCTCGCGCTCGTGGTGGACTGGTGGCTCGCCCTGCTGATCGTGCTCGGCATGCTGCTCGTCCTCGTCGTCGCCCTCGGCTTCGCATCACAGGCGCTGCTGCGCGAAGGCACACCGTTCCGGCCGGAGCAGGCGATCGAGGAAGCCCGCCGCACGAGGCAGGCCCTGCGAGGCGCCGATGGGGAGTGACGAGCGCACCGAGGCGGAGATCCGCCACGAGCTGGGGGAGGAGCGGGAGCAGCTCGTCGCCGCCCTCGGCGACCTGCGGGCGGCCGTTGCCGCGAAGCGGGCCTCCGTGGCGATCGTGGGCGGTGTGCTCGCAGCGGCGACGGCGATCGCCGTCGTTCGGCGCCTGACCCGCCGCTAGGCGACGTCGACGCTCGGACGCCCGGCTGCGCGAGGGGGCGGAAACGTCCCTTGAGCGAACTCGTCGTCCCGAGGGCGCGTCGGCTCTTGCTCGCCCCGCGCATTCGTATACTCCGGCCGCTTGCGGACGGGGGTCTTCACACTCACGGGAATCGCCAACCTCGCGTACTGGGTGATCGCTGACCCCGGCTACGAGGAGTCCAGCACCCAGACGGAGTGGCCGTACGTGATCGGGTTCAGCGGCGCGATCCTCTGCCTCGCGGTCGCCTGCCCGGCGTATGCACGGCTCGTCGGCGGAAGAGGCGTGTTCCGAGTGTCGCTGATTCCGGCCGTGGCCTTCGCCGTGGGGAGCGTCGTGAACATCGTGGAGGACGGCCTGGGGATGGAATGGGCGTTTCTCGGGTTCGTGCTGACCACGGCGATCGGGCTTCTCGGCCTCCTCGCGTTCACCGTGGCCGTCGCGTACGAGGGCCGCCGCGGACACCGTCTCCTCGCCCTCGTCCCGGCGGCGACGCTCGCGGGGATCATCGCCTACGTCGCAGCGGGAGGGCCGATCCTGCTGGCCACATGGCTCGCGGCGGCGGCCCTCGCACTCACGCTGCCGAGGCGCAGCGCAACGCTGCCGGCCCCGGCGACTCGATAGCCTCGCCGCGACACGCCCGACGAGACCCGCATTCCGTGCACGAGCGCGCGGGCATGGCGCCGGAGACACGAGCCGCTGCATGGTCGGTTCGCTGCATCGGGTCAGGGATCGGCAGCAGCCGTCGCGGCCGGCTCGGCCGCCTCGACATCTCGCCTGTGCGCAATGAGGCTGGCGCCGAGGAGGATCCAGCCGACGCCGAAGAGCACGTCCGCGACGGCACCGTAGATCCGGTAGCCGTCGATCCGGTCGAGCACATCGGGGCGAACGGCGAGGAACCACAGGCCGGAGTAGATCAGGATGCCCCCTTGCCCCAGCAGGAGCCGCCGGTCGAAGCGCGTCAGCCACGACCCCGATCGATTGCCCGCTGCGATCAGGATCAGGCCGGCCCCGAACACGGGCGCAAGCACCGGAGGCACCTGTCCCTGGAAGGCCAGGTTGACGGTCGTCGGGATCAGGAGCCCGAACATCGCAAGTGCGAATCCGACCTCTGCCCTGCGACCGCCGTCTCCGGTGAGCAGCCTGTACGACCCGGCCAGCCCGACCGCGATCAGCACGCCCGACGGCCCTTCCATCAGGCTGCCCCAGAACAACACGCCCCCGCCGAACAGCTCACCGCCCTCGTCGACCGACGTCGGGCCGTGCAGGCTCGTGAAGACCGGCCACACGACGACCAGCCACGCCCCGCCGACGACGAGTGCGACAGCCGCCCACCACGAGGGGCGCGGAACCGTGCGGACGGTGCTCTCCTCGGTCAAGGCGCGCGACCCTATCACCCGACCCCACGTGAGAACAGGGTGTCGAGCGGGTGCTGCAAGCGACCCGTCGTCGACAGGCGCGAGGAGAGAGTTGGCGAGGGACATCACCTGGGCCGGCGCCCTGCGCCCCGTCCTGGTCGTCACCGGGCGTGCGGTCCGCGGCCGGGGATGGACCGGCACGAGTGCACGTACCGTCCGATCCGGCAGACATCCTCGGCTCATGGGAGCGAGAGCGAGCGTCACCGACGTCGATCACGCTCGAGCCCCGTCCGGGCTCCGCGGGCCGCTGCGGCCGGAGGAGCTCCCCGGCGTCGCGTGCGCACGGGAGGACGTCCCGGTTCCGGCCGGGTACGCGGTGTTCGACTGCGAGACGACGGGAACCGACCCCGCCGTCGACGAGATCGTCTCGCTCGCCGTGATCCGGCTCGACGCGGACGGGCTCGAGACCGGTCGCTACACGGCGCTCGTCCGCCCGTCGCGACCGATCCCCGCCGAGGCGACGGCGGTGCACGGGATCACCGACGAGGGCGTCGCCGGTGCGCCGGCCTTCACGGGGATCGCCGACACGCTGCTCGCGCTGCTGGACGGCCTCGTGTTCGTCGCCCACAACGCCCGGTTCGACCTCGCGATGCTGCAGCAGGCGTTCTCGCGCAGCGGCGTCGAGTTCCACCCGGCGGGCGTGGCGTGCACCCTCGAGGCGTTCCGCCTGCTCGAGCCGCGGGAGTCGAGCCATCGCCTCTCGTCGATCTGCGCGCGCCGGGGGATCGTGCTCGACGAGGCGCACGAGGCGCTCGGCGACGTCGTCGCCACCGCCGCCCTGTTGCGCGCGGTGCTCGCCGCGGGGATCGCGCCGGAGAGCGTCCGGCTCGACGACGCCCGGTACCTGCGGATGCGGTCGCGCGGCGACACACGACCGGCATCGGAGCCCCAGGTCCGCCGTGTCTTCGGGATGGCCCGATCCGCCCGCATGCTGCGCCCGGACGGCAGCGTCGACCGCGACCAGGTGGTCGCCCTCGTCGCCCGGGTCACCGGCGTCGCCGACGTCGACGCGCTCACCCGTGAGCAGGTCCAGGACGTCTTCGACGAGCTCGAACGGCTCACGGACGACCACCACCGGCTCGCCCGGACGGCCTGAGCGCCCCCGTCGGCTCGACCGCTCCCGGCCCCGGGGCCGCGGCACGCCGGGTGCGGCGCGTCCGGCACGGTCGCGTCGACTAGGTTGTCCGTGTTCCCGGTCAGCAGGGAGGTGTGGTCGATGGAGTACGTGAACCTCGGGAGGACGGGCCTTCGCGTGTCGCGCGTGTGCCTCGGGATGATGAGCTTCGGCGCCCATCCCGACCGTCCCTGGGCGCTCCCGGAGGCGGAGGCGGAGCCGATCGTCCGACGCGCGGTCGAGGGCGGGATCACGTTCTTCGACACCGCCGACGTCTACAACGGCGGCGAGAGCGAGGTCGTGACGGGCCGCGTCCTGCCGAAGCTCCTCTCGCGCGAGGAGCTCGTGATCGCGACGAAGGTGCACGGGCGGACGATGCCGGGCGAGAACGGCCGCGGCCTCTCCCGGAAGCACGTGATGGCCTCGATCGACGCCTCGTTGCAGCGGCTGGGGATGGACTACGTCGACCTCTACCAGATCCACCGCTGGGACCCGCGGACGCCGATCGCCGAGACGATGGAGGCCCTCCACGATGTCGTGAAGGCCGGGAAGGCCCGCTACATCGGGGCGAGCAGCATGTTCGCCTGGCAGTTCGCGAAGGCGCAGGCCGCCGCCGCAGAAGGCGGTACGACGCGATTCGTCTCGATGCAGAACCACTACAACCTCGTCTACCGGGAGGAGGAGCGGGAGATGATCCCGCAGTGCATCGACCAGGGCGTCGCCGTCCTCCCCTGGAGCCCGCTCGCGCGCGGGCTGCTCGCGGGCAACCGCACCCGCAGCGGCGAGCGGCTGACGCCGCGCTCGGAGACGGATCCGTTCGGCGACTCGCTGTACGTGCACGAGATCGACTTCGCGGTCGTCGACCGGGCGACCGAGGTCGCGGCCGCCCGCGGGGTGCCCTCGGCGCAGGTCGCGCTCGCGTGGCTCCTGGGCAAGCCGGGCGTCACGGCGCCGATCGTCGGCGCGACGAAGGTGTCGCACGTCGACGACGCGCTCGCCGCGGAAGCGCTCGAGCTCGACGCGAGCGAGGTCGAGCGCCTCGAGGAGGCGTACGTCCCGCACGCGGTCTCGGGGCACGACTGACCGGCGAGGTGCGGGTGGGCCGGCGCTCAGTCGGCGGCCGCGATCACGAAGAGCGCCGCGAGCAGCGGCGCGTAGGGGACGAGGCTCAGCAGGACGCCGGCGCCGGAGCGACGCGCGACCGACTGCACGAGCCCGACGATGCCGGCCAGCAACGCCGCCAGCCACACGATGAGCATCACCACGGCGAGGACAAGGCCGCCGTCGCCGCCGATCGCGACCGCCACCGCCGATCCGAGGACGGCCGTGACCATCATCCACGACGCCGTCTTCGCAGCGGTGGGCGCTCGACGTCGGGGAGGCGTCCCGGGCCGGGGCGCCGGACGCATCGCGGCCGGCCGGGCCGGCGTGTCCGGTCGTGCCGAGGCGAGCGCGTCGAGCATGGTGCGCGGGCCCGGGCGCCTGGTCGGCGCCGGCGCTTCCCGTCCCTCCACGGAGAGGTCGAACTCCTGCCCGCAGGAAGGGCACCGCGCGTCGCTGGCGGCCACGGTGCGATCGCAGCCAGGGCACACGTACTCGATCTCGGCCGCGCCGCTCCCCGGCGGCGGCGTCGCGACGACCGGTCGCGCGTCGCCGCAGTGCGTGCACACCGACGCGGAGGGGGCGCGTACCTCGCCGCACCCGGGGCAGACGGCCACGCGACGGTGCTCCAGGATGGGCGGCACGGACGTCGACACACCTTTCACCCGGGCGCAAGCCTCACACCCGGCACTGCGGTGCGCATCGGGGTTGTCGCCGATCCCGGCTGCCGGAACTACCGACGGGTGACCGCTCGCGGGGAGGGCGGGGTGCGCTCCACGACGTGGATACCCTCGTCGGTATGAGCGGTGCGCCCTATCGCGTGACCTTCGTCCGGCTGCTCGGCTTCCTGCGGCCGTACAAGGCGTCGCTCGCGGTCTCGACCGTCCTCGCCGTCCTCTCGCAGGCGGCGGCGATCGCGATCATCGTCCTCGTCGGGCAGACGATCGACGGCATCGAGCAGCGTCGCGGCACCGGGACGCTCGCGTGGGCGGTGGTCGCGATCCTCGTGGTCGGGATCGCGAAGGCGGCGCTGATGGTGGGTCGCCGTCTGATCTCCGGCCGGCAGGCGCTCGGGATCGAGCGGGACATGCGCGAGGAGCTCTACGCACGGCTGCTCGCCCTCTCCTTCGGCTTCTACGACCGTCACCAGACGGGGCAGCTGATGTCGCGGGCGACCGTCGACCTCCAGTCCGTCCGGTTCTTCCTCGGCTTCGGGTTGATCTTCTTCTTCCAGCACGTGGTCACGGTCGTCTCGGTGACCGTCGTGCTCTTCGTCGTCGAGTGGCGCCTCGCCCTGATCGCCCTCGCGATCACGCCGGTGATCGTCGTCGTCGCGTACCGCTACAGCCACGTCTCCCATCCGGTGCTGCGCGACGTCCAGCAGCGGCTCGGCGAGGTCGCGGCGGTCGCCGAGGAGTCGATCGTCGGCGTCCACGTGGTGAAGGCGTTCGCACAGGAGGAGCGCCGCCAGGCGGCGTTCGACAGCGCCTCCGACGGCGTCTTCCGGGCCACGGTCCACGCCTTCCGCCAGCGCGCGCTGTACGTCCCGCTGCTGTCGTTCCTGCCGCTGCTCGCCCAGGCCGCGGTGCTGCTCGCCGCCGGGCGGATGGTCGTCTCGGGCTCGCTCACCCTCGGCCAGTTCTTCCTCTTCAACCTGCTGCTCGCGATGCTGATCGTCCCGCTGCGGAGCCTCGGGATGTGGATCGGGCAGGCCCAGCGGGCGACCGCCGCCGGCGAGCGGATCTTCCACGTGCTCGACGAGCCCGAGGGCGTCGACGACCGGCCGCACGCCGCCGCGCTCCCCGACGGGCCCGGCGCGATCCGCTTCGAGGGGGTCTCCTTCGGCTACCTGCCCGGGCGCCCCGTGCTCGAGGGGATCGACCTGGAGATCGCCGCCGGGACGACCGTCGCCCTGATCGGCCACACGGGGTCGGGCAAGACCACGCTCGCGACGCTCGTGCCGCGGTTCTACGACGCCACCGAGGGTCGCGTCCTCGTCGACGGCGTCGACGTCCGCGACGTCACGCGCCGCTCGCTGCGACGGCAGATCGGCGTCATCTCCCAGGATCCCTTCCTGTTCTCCGCGACGGTGCGCGACAACATCGCCTTCGGCGTGCTCGACGCGACAGCGGAGCAGGTCGAGCGGGCTGCACGGGCAGCGCAGGCGCACGGGTTCATCGAGGCGCTGCCACAGGGCTACGACACCGTGATCGGCGAGCGTGGGATCACGCTCTCGGGTGGTCAGCGGCAGCGCCTCGCAATCGCCCGGGCGCTCGTCGTCGACCCGCGCATCCTCGTCCTCGACGACGCCACCGCGTCGGTCGACGCGACGACCGAGGCCCGGATCCGCGCGGGGCTGCGGGAGGCGATGCGCGGGCGGACGACGATCATCATCGCCCACCGGCTGTCGACGATCCAGCTCGCGGACGAGGTGGTCGTGCTCGAGGAGGGGCGCATCGCGACGCGTGGCACCGAGAAGGAGCTGCTCGCGACGAGCGCCGTCTACCGCGAGCTGTACGAGCACGGCCTGATCGGCGGGATCCTCGAGGAGACGGCATGAGGGTCTGGCAGCCGGGCAGCCACCTCACGCAGGAGCGGGGGAGCGCCGTCGAGGACTGGTCGTGGCAACGCACCCGGCGGCGGCTCGGGCTGCTCGCGCGGCTGACGCTGCCGTACGGCGGCCGGACGGCGCTCGCCCTCTCGACCCTGCTCGCCTACACGGTCGTCGCGCTCGCGCCCCCCTATCTCGCGAAGCTCGCGATCGACCAGGGCATCGCGGAGGGCGACCTCGGCCGGCTGACGGCGGTCGTCGGCCTGTTCCTCGTCGCCGCCGTCGCCGCTCTCGGCCTGTCGTCCGCGAACACGTACCTCACCGGCTGGGTCGGAGAGCGGATGCTCGCCGACCTCCGGAGCCGCCTCTTCCGCCACCTCGAGCGACTGTCGATGGGCTTCTACGAGCGCAACCGCGCGGGCGTGATCGTCAGCCGGATCACGAACGACGTCGAGGCGCTCGACCAGCTCGTGACCGACGGCGTGACGAGCCTCGTGCAGAACACGCTGCTCCTCGCCGGGAGCGCCGTCGTCCTCTTCTTCCTGGACTGGCGGCTCGCGCTCGCGACGCTCTCGGTGCTCCCGCTGATGACGATCGCGACGGCCTGGTTCCGGCGCCGGTCGAACCGGGCCTACCGGAACGTCCGCGAGCGGCTCGGGCTCGTGACGGCGACGCTCGCCGAGGACATCGCCGGGATGCGCGTCGTGCAGTCGTTCGCGCGCGAGCCGGTGCAGGAGCGGGCGTTCCGCGGCGTCAACGACCGCTACCGCGCCGCCAACCAGGAGACGGTCCTCCTCAACGCGATCTACTTCCCGACCGTCGACCTGCTCTCGTCGGCGGCGATCGCGATCGTCTTCGGCTACGGCGGCTGGCTCGTGTACCACGGGGACATGAGCGCCGGCACGCTCTTCGCGTTCGCGCTCTACGTCTCGAACTTCTTCGACCCCGTCCAGCAGCTCTCACAGCTCTACAACACGTTCCTCTCCGCGATCGCCGCGCTCGACAAGATCGTCGGCGTGCTCGACGAGGAGCCGCAGGTACGCGACCTCCCCGACGCGGGCGACCTGCCGCCGATCGACGGGCACGTGCGCTTCGAGGGAGTGCGCTTCCGCTACGGGCCCGACCTCCCCGAGGTGCTGCACGGGCTCGAGCTCGACGTCCCCGCGGGCACGACGATCGCGCTCGTCGGCCACACGGGCGCCGGCAAGTCGACGATCGCGAAGCTGCTCGCGCGCTTCTACGACCCCGTCCAGGGCCGGATCACGATCGACGGCCACGACCTGACGACCGTCACCCAGCACTCCCTGCGGCGCCAGCTCGGGATCGTCCCGCAGGAGGGGTTCCTGTTCGGCGGCACCGTCGCCGAGAACATCGCGTTCGGCCGGCCCGGCGCATCCAGCGCCGAGATCGAGTCCGCGGCCCGGTCGGTCGGCGCGCACGCGTTCGTCGCCGAGCTCGAGGACGGGTACGAGACACATCTCGGTGAGCGCGGCGCCCGGCTCTCGCTCGGGCAGCGCCAGCTGCTCGCGTTCGCGCGGGCCCTGCTCGCCGACCCGCGGATCCTGATCCTCGACGAGGCGACCTCGTCCGTCGACATCGGCACGGAGCGGCAGATCGAGCAGGCGCTGCGGCAGCTCCTGGTGGGCCGCACGGCCTTCGTGATCGCGCACCGGCTGTCGACGATCCGCGATGCCGACCTGATCGTCGTGCTCGAGCACGGGCGCGTCGCGGAACAGGGCACGCACGAGGCGCTGATCGCCGCCGACGGCCTCTACCGGCGCCTCTACGGCGACTGGGCCGAGGACGTCGCGTAGCCGCCCGGTCAGGCCGGAGCGGACGCCGCGGCGGGAAGGGCCCTGATTCTCGAGGCGACGGCGATCGCGACGAGCCCCGTGAGGCCGGCGACCGCGAAGGCCAGCTCGGTGCCGCCGAGCGTGACGAGCCACCCTGCGAGGAGGGCGCCGAGCGGCGCGAGGCCGACGAAGGCGAAGAGGTAGAGGCCGATCATCCGGCCCCGGAGGGCGTCGGGTGCGGCGAGCTGCACGAGGGCGTTGGCGTTCGCACCGAACAGCGAGAAGCTGGCGCCGATGCCGACGAGCAGCACGCCGGCGAGCCGGGCGTCGTGGACCGGTGCGAGCACGAGGAGCAGCACGCTGAAGCTCGCGCCCCCGGCGACGAACGTGCTCCAGCTCGCACCGCGCAGCGTGGCCGACGCCAGCGCTCCGGCGAGAGCGCCGATCCCGAACGCCGCCGACAGGAGCCCGAACGCGCGGGCCCCGACGTGGAGGGTGTCCGCGGCGAGCAGCGGCACGAGCGTGTTGAAGTTGAAGCCGACGAGGCCCGTCACGACGACCACGGTGAGCACGGCCCGCACCTCGACGGCGGTCCAGGCGTACCGCATCCCCTCACGCGTCCCGCTCGCGAGGGAGACCGGCGGCGCCGGGTCGACGGGGTGGAGGTCGTCCGTTCGCACCATGAGGAGCGCGGCGAGCACCGCGAGGAAGCTGACGGCGTTGAGGACGAAGCACGCGCCCGTGCCGGCCGCGGCGATCACGACGCCCGCGAGCGCGGGCCCGATCACCCTGGAGGCGTTGAGCAGGCCGGAGTTCAGCGCGACGGCGTTCGGCAGCTCGCGTGGCCCCACGAGCCGATAGGTGAGCGCCTGACGGGCCGGCGCGTCGACGACGATCGTGACGCCGCCGAGCGCCGCGAGCGCGTACACGACGGGCAGCGACGCGACGCCCCCGAGCGTCACGGCGGCGAGTGCGATCGACGCCCCCATCGCGGCC
>NZ_DBNHWK010000034.1:0-5248 GCF_057140465.1 Gaiella sp. | reverse complement strand
GTGTGCTCGAGCAGGCCCCCTGTGTACCCGTGGTGTCCGTCCGCGCCCGCGGCCGGCAGCGACCGCAGCGACCGCCGGAGCTCCGCGTCCGACAGAAAGGAGCGGACGAGGGCCGCGAGCTCCTCGTGCGACACCTCCCCCGCGAGGAACTCGAGGAAGCCGTCGAGCTCGTCCGCATCGCGCTTGAGCGCGGGTGCGAGCGCCGCCGGGTCGACGTCGGACGCGACCTCGAGTGACCGCACCTGCACCTGCAGCTTCGCGCCGTAGCGCTCGACCCGTCCGAGCACGCGGATCGCGTCGCCGTCGTCGAAGCGGCGGTCGAGCAGGTCGACGTCCTGCCAGACCCGGGCTTCGACCCGGCCCGTCGGGTCGACGAGGTCGAAGGCGAGGTACGGCGAGCCCGAGCGCGTGTGCAGCCGGCGCTTCCGCGCGACCGCGAACACGCCTTCGACGACGCGGTCCTCTGCGAGCTCGGTGATCGACGTCACGCGGGGAGTCTACGAGGGCGGGTAGATTCGCGGGCATGGCGGACGTCCGACCATTCCGCGCGATCCGCTACGCCGTCCCCACGGCGGCGGTCGTCGCTCCCCCCTACGACGTGCTCGGCGCAGAGGATCGGGAGGCGTATGCGGCCCGCGACCCGCACAACGTCGTGCACCTGACCCTCAACGACTCCGAGGAGGAGGCGGGACGGCTCTTCCGGCGCTGGCTCGAGGAGGGCGTCCTCGTCCTCGACGAGGAGCCGTCTGCGTGGGCGGTCGCGCAGGACTACGTCGGGCCCGACGGTGTGCCCCGGCGCCGCGAGGGGATCGTCGCCTCGCTCCGCGTCGAGCCCTACGAGCGCCGTGTCGTCCTGCCGCACGAGCGGACGCACGCCGGCCCGAAGGAGAGCCGCCTGCGGCTCCTCCGCGCCGCCCGGGCACAACTCGAGCCCATCTTCCTCCTCTACGAGGGCGAGCCGCCGCTCGTGCCGCCCGGGCGCGCGCCCGACATCGTCGCGGCCGGGACGTCGCTGTGGCGTGTCGACGGCGACGTCCTGCCGGGCTCCTTCGCCGAGCGACAGCTGCTGATCGCGGACGGCCACCACCGGTACGAGACCGCCCTCGCCTTCGCCGCCGAGATCGGGACGCCCGAGAGCGCGCGCATGATGGTCGTGCTCGTCTCGACGGCCGACCCGGGGCTCGAGATCTTCCCCACCCACCGTGCCTTCTCCGCGCGGCCCGACATCTCCCTCGACGGCACGGCGGTCGGGAGCGTGGAGGAGGGCCTGGCGGCCCTCGCCCTCGAGCCGGACACGAGGGCGGCGGCCGTCGCCGTGACGTCCCGCGGCGTCCTCCTCGTGCGGGGCGACGAAGGTGCGCTCGACGTCGAGCTCGTCGACCGCTTCGGGCACGAAGGCATCTCCTACACGCCCGATCAGGCGGTCGCGGTCGCCGCCGTCGAGAGCGGCGCGGCGGACGTCGCGTTCCTCCTCCGACCGACCCGGATCGAGGACGTCTTCGAGCGTGCGCGGCGTGGCGAGGTGATGCCCCAGAAGACCACGTACTTCTTCCCGAAGCTCACCTCCGGCCTCCTCTTCCATCCGGCATGACCGACTGGCTCGCATTTTCCCGCGCGTGCGTCGCGGACATCACGGCGGAGCTCGCCCGGCTTCCCACCCGCACGGAGCGCGAGCGCGTCGTGCGCCTCGGCGAGGGCGGCGACGAGACCACCGTCATCGACGAGGCCGCCGAGCAGGTCGTCGTCGCACGGCTGGAGGCGCTCGGGGTGGACGCGACGCTCGTCTCGGAGGAGCTCGGGGAACGCATGCTCGGGGCCGGCGGCCCGCTGCACGTCGTCGTCGACCCGATCGACGGCTCGGTGAACGCGAAGCGCGGGATCCCGTTCTTCTCGCTCTCCCTCGCCGTCGCCGACGGCGCGACGATGGACGACGTCGTCTTCGGGTTCGTCCACGACTTCGGCAGCGGCGAGGAATGGGTCGGTCGGCGAGGCGGCGGCGCCTGGTTGGACGGCCGACCGGTGGTCGCACCCGACCCCGGCGAGACGATCGAGATCCTCGACTTCGAGGGCACCACCACCGCGGCGATCGCGGCACGCGCCCCCGCGATGGAGGGGATCGCCCGGCGCCTGCGGGTCATGGGGTCGCTCGCGCTCTCCCTCTGCCACCTCGCAGCCGGCCGGGTCGACGCCGTCTGCTGCCTGAAGCCGGCCCGCTCGATCGACATCGCCGCCGCCCAGCTGCTCGTACGCGAGCGCGGCTACGCGATCGAGCTCTTCGAGGCCGACGGGCCCTTCGGCACCGCCCCGCTCGACCTCGGCCAGCGCTCGAGGCTCGCGGCCGCGGCGACGCCCGACGCGTGCGCGCGGCTCGTCGAGGCCCTGCAGGCGTAGTCAGGCTGCGGAAGGGGCGGCTTGCGCCGCCCCTTCGCGTGCTCCGGGAGGTGGAGCAACCCGTGCGGGCTGCACGCCACCTACGGGAGTCAACCTGCCGCCGGAGCCACCGTGCGGGAGCCCTCAGCGGCCTCGGCCGGGACAGTTGACTTCCCGAGGGCGACGACCGCGAGAATCACGAACCCGATCCCCGAGAGCAGGAGCGCGACACCGACGACCAGCCCGAAGAGTGCGATCTGCTCCGCCATGTAGCTGACGTTCAGCGCCGTCGCGAGCGCCGTCTCCGTGATCCACGTGTCGCGCCGTGTGTTCGCGACGGGGGCACCGCTCTCGTCCGTGAAGGCGGCGCTGATGTCACTCGTGCCGGCCGCGTTGCTGGGGTCGTCCGCTGCGAGGTAGCGGCCCATCTGTGAGTAGGTCAACCCACCCGTCGTCTCGAGCGCGTGGATCCGCATGTACTGCGCGAAGCACCGTGCCTTGGCGCCGGTCGTGATCGGCTCGCCGGCGACGTCGCAGGTCGGAAGGGCGATCGCGCCCTCCCCTTCGAGCGTCAGGCCGGCCGCCTCCGCCGACGTCCTGATGTCGGCCGGGTTCATGTCGTCCGAGCCGACGATCGCCTCGGCGGCGAGCTCGTCGGACACGGTGTTGCGAGCGTCGATGCTCAGGAACAGGGAGCCGGCGCCGAAGGCGATCAGGATCACCCCGGCGACGACCCCGCCGATCTCGAGAATTCTCCGGATGTTCATTGCTCCTCCTCCCGGTCACGTTTCACGTACGTCCGTAGCCTGCATGTGGCGGGCACACGGGGCATCCGCCACGATCCGCGTCCCTCGGCGCCCACCTGCGGATCGTGCATGCGGGGAACTACGGACGTCCCCGCAGGGCTTCCTGATCATCAGCAGCGTCGCGGACGGCGCCCGACGCCGGTCAGGCAAGCCTGCGCTCGGGAGGCCGTTGCTAGGCTGCCCGTGGATGGCCGTCGACCGTGATGCGATCCTCGCCGCGCTCGAGCACGTGATCGATCCGGAGCTGCGACGCTCGGTCACCGAGCTCGACATGGTGCGCGACGTCGCGGTCGCCGACGACGACTCGGTCGACGTCACGATCGCGCTCACCGTCGCCGGCTGCCCGCTGCGGAGCTCGTTCACCGAGCAGGTGGAGCGGCACGTCGGCGGCGTCGACGGCGTGAGCGGCGTCCGCCTCCACTTCGACGTGATGTCGCCGGAGGAGAAGGCCGCGCTCGTCGGACGGCTGCGCGGCGGACGCGAGGAGAAGACGCCGCAGCTCGACCCCGGGACGCGGGTGCTCGTCATCGCGTCGGGAAAGGGCGGCGTCGGCAAGTCGACGCTGACCGCGAACCTCGCGTACGCCCTCACCCGCCGCGGGCAGGAGGTCGGCGTGCTCGACGCCGACGTCTACGGGCACTCGATCCCGCACGTGCTCGGCATCCGCCAGCGGCCGATCGTCGTCGACGACATGGTCGTCCCTCCCGTGAGCTGGGACCTGCGGCTGATGTCGATCGGCTTCTTCCTCGAGGAGAACGCGCCCGTCATGTGGCGGGGCCCGATGCTGCACCGGGCGCTCGAGCAGTTCCTGGCGGACGTCCACTGGGGCCCGATCGACACGCTCGTCGTCGACATGCCGCCCGGTACCGGCGACGTCGCGATCTCGCTCGGCCAGCTCCTGCCCCGGGCGGAGGTGATCGTGGTCACGACCCCGCAGCCGGCGGCGCAGCAGGTCGCCGTCCGCGCCGCACAGATGGCCGAGCGCACCGGGATGCGGATCGTCGGGGTGGTCGAGAACATGTCCTGGCTCGTCGGGACGGGCCAGGAGCTCTTCGGCTCCGGCGGCGGCGAGGCGCTGGCGGCCGAGGTCGGTGCGCCCCTCCTCGGACGGATCCCGCTCGACCCGGCGCTGCGCGAGGCCGCGGACGCCGGCACACCCGTGCTCGAGGCGGCCCCCGAGAGCGAGGCCGCCGCCGCGATCGGCGCCGTCGCGGACGCCGTGCGGGATCCGCGCCCGGGCGCGATCCGCAAGCCGCTCGACATCCTCTAGCCGCGGGTCTCCTCCGGGCGCGGTGTGGTAGGAACCACCCGTGGCGCTCGCCCGCACGCAGTACGCCCGCAGCGGGGACGTCGACATCGCCTACCAGGTGATCGGCGACGGCCCGCACGACGTCGTGCTCGCGTTCGACTGGGGGAGCCATCTCGAGACGCTGGCCGAGCTGCCCGCGATCGAGGATTTCGTGGGCGGACTGGCCCGGTTCTCACGCGTGCTCTGGTTCGACATGCGCGGCATCGGCATGTCGAGCCCGGTCGAGGGCGGCATCGCGCCCATGGAGACATGGATCGACGACCTCGTCGCCGTGATGGACGCGGCCGGCTCGGAGCGCGCTGCGGTGGTCGCCCAGGGATACGCGGCCCAGATGGCGATCATGGCGGCGACGACCCGGCCCGATCTGGTGAGCGGGCTCGTGCTCGTGAACGGGTTCCCGCGGCTCGCGTGGGCCCCCGACTATCGGTCGGGGATCCCAGAGCGGGTGCAGCCCGTGCTGCTCGAGCAGATCGATGACCTGTGGGGCAGCGGGGCCCTCGCCGAGCTGTCCTTTCCCTCGGCTTCCCGTCAACCGGGGTTCGTCGAGTGGTGGGGGCGCGTCGAGCGCTACGGCGCTACGCCTCGGGTCGCCGTGGCACGGATGGAGACCGTGCTCCAGCTCGACGTTCGCCATCTGCTGCCTTTGGTGGACGTCCCGACCCTCGTCGTTCACGCCCGCGACAACCAGTTGGTACGGCTCGACCACGGCCGGTACCTCGCGGATCACATCTCGGGAGCGCGACTGCTCGAGGTGGACAGCACC